>JAGRBY010000795.1 GCA_020433835.1 Anaerolineae bacterium
CCATCCCGGCCACAATTCCGGCGGCAATACCGACCCACGGCGCCAGAGGCAGCAGGCTCGCGTTGGCCGATTGCTCGACGTAGTACGTTGCCATAAATCCGGCCAGCGCCCCGGCCAGCATTATCCCTTCCAAACCGAGATTCAGCACCCCGCCTCGCTCGGTGACGATTTCGCCCAGCGCGGCCAGAAAGATGGGGATCGCCAGCCGGATGCCGGAGGCAAACAGGGCGGCAAAAAAGGAGGTGGTTAACAGTCGGCTTAGCTCTTCCACTCACTCACCTCCATATCCGCCGGGCCAGCGCATCGGCGGCCAGCACAAACAAGACCACCAGCCCTTGAATAACCTGGGCCAGTGCAATCGGTAGGCCGTAGACGCTGTGCATCGTTTGCGCCCCAATCGATAGCGCCGCAAAGAAGATAGCCGCAAACACTACGCCGACCGGATGCAGCCGCCCTAATAACGCCACTAAAATACCGGTAAAGCCGTAGTTGCCGGAGATACCGTCTTTCAGGCGCGTGTGCAGTGCGCTCACTTCAATGACTCCGGTCAACCCGGCGAACGCCCCACTCAGCAGCAGCGCCAGACTCAATCCCAAAGCCACGTTCATCCCGGCGTAGCGCGACACGCTCTGGCTGGAGCCGATAGCCCGCAGTCGAAAGCCGAGCGGCGTCTGCCACAGCAGCACGTAGACCGTTGGAACCAGCAGCAGCGCCAGCAGCACGCCGATATGAATCCGACTGTCGAACAGCGTCGGCATACGGGCTGCGCCGACCAGTTGGGCCGACTGGGGCAAGAAGCTGTCGGGGTCTTTCAGCGGCTCGCGGGCCAGGTAGAGTAGGGTAAACTCGGCGATGTAATTGAGCATCAGGGTGGTAATGATTTCGTTGAGGGCAAAGCGCAACTTGAGGAAGGCGGCGATACCGGCCCACAGTGCGCCACCCAGCACACCGGCCAGCAGCATCAGCGGGATTAACACTATTGCCGGTAGGCTATCTTGCAAGAGTAGGCCAATACCACCCCCGGCCAGGGCGCCCATAAAATACTGCCCCTCCCCGCCGATGTTCCAAACCTTGCAGCGAAAGGCTATCGTCAAGCCCAGCCCCATCAGCAGCAGTGGCCCGACTTTGAGCGTGGTTTCAGTCAGTTGGCGCGACCCGCCAAAGGCACCGGCCAGCATAGTTTGGTACGCTGCCAGCGGGTCGGCTCCGGCCAGCACAATCAGCCCCGCCCCCAACAGCAGCCCCACAATGCCGCCCAGAATAGGCGCACCAATCAACCGCATCAGGCGGGGCAGGTTAAAACGGCGCGGCAGCGGCGCATCGGTTAATAGTTCGTTGTGGGCTGAGGTGATGTCATTCATTCTAGCCTACCTTGGTGCCGGCCATCATCAGACCGAGCGTTTCGACATCGGCGGTATCGGCGCTGCTTTCGCCCATGACCTCGCCCTCGTACAGCACCAGAATGCGGTCGCTGAGGTTCAAAATCTCATCCAATTCGGTCGAGATGAGTAAAATCGCCATGCCTTCATCTCGATGCCGGATGAGTTCCTGGTGAACATACTCAATCGCGCCAATATCAACGCCGCGCGTAGGTTGGGCCACCAGCAGCAGCCTGGGCTGGTGCGACAGAGCGCGGGCCAGCACTACCTTTTGGGCGTTACCGCCGGATAGGTTGCCGACCTCGGCTTCAATCGCTGCCGGGCGAATATCGAACATGTTGACCAACCGTTTGGCATTGGTGGCGATGGCCGCTCGATTGAGCAGGCCGGTGCGGGTATAGGGCGGTTGGTCGATGGTTTCCAGTACCAAATTATCGGCCACGCTGAAATCGGCCAGCAGCGCCGTTTCGTAGCGATCTGAGGGCACGTGGCCTAAGCCGGCCCTAAAGATATGGCGGGGTGACCGATTGGTGACATCTTGCCCGCCCAAGATAATCTGCCCTTGCTCGACGTTGCGCAGGCCGCCGATGGCGTCTTCCAACTCGCGTTGGCCGTTGCCTTCCACCCCGGCCAGGCCGACAATCTCTCCGGCGCGAACCTCGAAGCTGACGCCGCACAGAGCCGGCAGACCGCGGTTGTCCTGCACGTGGAGGTTACGGACGGCCAGTTGGACCTCGCCCGGTGCGCTCGGTTGTTTGGTCATCCGCAGCAGCACTTCGCGGCCAACCATCATGCGGCTTAGTTGGTGCCGGTCGGTTTCCGAGGTTTGAACCGTACCGACCAGCCGCCCATCGCGCAGTACCGCCACCCGATCACACAGCGACGTCACCTCTTGTAGTTTGTGGCTGATGAAGATGATCGAGCGGCCATCGTCGGCCAGACCGCGCAGGATGACCAGCAGTTCATCGACCTCTTGCGGGGTTAAAACAGCCGTTGGCTCATCGAGAATGAGGATCTCCGCGCCGCGATAGAGGGCTTTGAGAATCTCGACCCGCTGCTGCTGGCCGACCGATAGCTGCCAGACTTCGGCCTCCGGGTCAACCTTCAGCCCGTACTGTTCGGATAGTTGGCGGATGCGTTGGGCCACCACGCGTCGATTTTCGAGCAAAGGCCCACGGGGCGAGGGTTGGCCCAGGATCATATTTTCGGCCACGGTAAAGGTTGGCACCAGCATAAAGTGCTGATGCACCATCCCCAACCCGTGCGCGATGGCATCGTTGGCCGAGCGGAAGTTAACCGGCCGGCCGCGCAGGTGAATGTGACCGGCATCGCGTTGATAGAGACCATACAGAAGGTTCATCAGCGTGGTTTTGCCCGCCCCGTTTTCGCCCAACAGCGCCAGAATTTCACCCGGATACAACTCCAGGTCAACCTGATCGCAGGCCAAAACACCGCCGGGGAAACGTTTGACGACGCCTTGCATATGGACGATGGGTTGCTTTGATGAATGGGTAGCCATAGATGTGGGCCTTTTAGTGGTTAGCGGTTAGCGGTTAGCAGTTAGCGGTTAGCTATTAGCAGTTAGCTGGCAGCAGTTAGCAGTTAGCGGTTAGCAGTTAGCTGTCAGCTTTGTAAGGAGTCTGACTGTCTCACTTGAGACGACAGCGGGAATGAAAACCGTAGAATAAGTTGCTGATTTGTTCCAGTCCGGCCAAATCAGCGATTTGTCTTACTCAATCGATCTTTAAGGGAGTGCGACAGAAGCTCCGCAACAGCAACGCGAATGAAACCTTTAGCCCTCACCCCGGCGCTGCGCGACACCCCTCTCCCAATTTGGGAGAGGGGTTGGGGGAGAGGGTGATTTTTAGAGAAGTCCGACAGCACGAATGAAAATTGTAGAACAAGTCAGCGACTTGTTCTACTTAATCTAGGCTCTATATGGATTTCA
>JAGRBY010000796.1 GCA_020433835.1 Anaerolineae bacterium
GGTTTACTGGCCTAATTCTCTATAAAAGAGTTGCACATTGGGTATTAAAAGTATTCGTCAGTATACGAATGCTGCCTATGAACTTATTGTTGTCGACAATGCATCAACTGATGGTTCGCTTGATTATCTTCAAGCTCTGCCGGATATTACATTGGTCCAAAGTCCAACAAATTGGGGATGTCCCCCGGCCAGAGCCAAAGCAATGCATTTAGCCAAGGGTGAATTTATACTTTGGTTAGACAATGACACAATTGTGACGTCAGGTTGGTTAAATAAATTTACGACACATATGAAAGAGGATTCTGCAATCGGCGTCCTCGGACCACGTTCAAATTATGTACCGGGGTTACAGTCTATAGGGCAACAGGCAAAATACAAAAATGAACTCGAGCTACAAGAGTTTGCTGTAGAATGGACTAATAGGGTAATCACTGAAGGAGATGTATTAACGCCAGTACAGAGTGTAGTAGGTTTTTGTATGCTAATACGTCGAGAAGTAATGAATAAGGTTGGCGTCTCTGATGCTCAATTTGGTAAGTTTGGATTTGAAGATTATGATTTTGCTCTGCGTGCAATTGTGGCAGGTTTCAAGGTAATGATTGCAAATGATGTGTTCATTCATCACTCAAGTGGTCCACAAAGACGAGGTGATAAAGAATATAACCAATCATTACAAGCAGCTTGGGAAATTTTTAGACAAAAGTGGAATTTACCTGATCAAATGGATCAAGAAAATATTCTGCCTGTAATTCCTAACTTTGACCCGCTCAAACATTTCGTGCCCGTTCCCCCCTATGAAGAGATAGAACCCTACATTTATGATAGACAGGCTGTTGTACAAGCAGTTGAACGATATATTGCCGAAGGCCAGCATGCCCTGCAAATGAGTGATGTGATGGGTGCAGAATTAATATGGGAGAAATTACCTGCTTCGATTTCATTTGCACATCCTGGAGTGATCACATTGCTTCGTGGTATGGTACGTGCAGGGTCCCGCAAAGTCACGCCCAAGTACCTGTTGGAGCTTATGGAAAACGCTCAAAGGCGAGAAGATTGGTTTGGCGCAATAGCTCTAATCAAGTTGATAATGCAGTTGGTAGATGTTGATAACACAACACTTGCTGAATTATGGGGTCTTTTAGGAGATAGTTACTGGCAAGCAGGTCAAACAACAGAGGCAGTTATTTCAATCGAAAAAGGATTGCAATGTGACCCGCAAAATGGCAATCTGCTTGGTAAATTGCAAATCTTTCGCAGTAAATCGAAGTCGCCTTAGTTTTGTGCAGTTAAGCTCATAAGCAGACAAGTAGTCCAACAACGCGTTGCCCTTGATACCTAATTGCGGTTTTTTGTGAGCCTTGATTGAGCAGCTAAGTCGCCATTAAGCGGGCATCTGTTGCCACACTTGGTGTTAATTTTTCAATAACACCAGCCACATCATTTTATCTTCATTAAACGAATAAACCAGGAGAGAACAATGTCTAATCAAACCAAAGTATCTATTGGCGATGGCTTCAAATTCGGGTTGGGCTTTACCTTAGGTTCCTTTGTGGCTTCGGTAGTCATTCTACCGGCCCTGGGGTGTTTGGGCTTTATTGTCCTCAGTTTGGTTGGTGGTAGTTTGGGCGCATTGATGAACAGTTTTTAGTCCGCCCAATACCATATAATAGATAAGGTCTTGTGAATGGATGCTAAATAGATTACGACTTACGCAGTTGGGCGGATTAAACAAGGTGACAGTCACTTTTTGAAGTGCTAGATTAGGCCATGTTTTGATCGATTTTGGGGCTATAAACACAAGAGACGCAAACGAGAAATAAAAACTGTTTGCGTCTCTTACGCCTCTTGCGTTAAATTCTTTTCGGGCTATCCAGATACCTGGGGGCGAGATAGAAACACTGACCCTCAACCTACGGGGTTCACGCCCCCTATGGCAACAAAAGCCTGTGTGGTTGAAATACAGCATTCAGTGACATCATCCCCTTCAGTGCTTCAGTGTTTCTATACGCGCGGTTTGCCCCTCCTTATGCCGGCGAAGTGAGCAGCGCCTCTTTATGTGCTACCAGAAACTCCCGAACGCTTTGCGGAGCCGTGCCGGTCAACTCGGCCACGGCATCGGTCGCCACAGCCAGGTAACCTTGCGCGGTTGCGGTCTGGAAAGAGACCAGCAGTTCGGCGACCGGTTCGGGGAAGCCGGCACCAACCATGCCTTTGACCATCTCGGCCGGGGGCAGGTCGATATAGGTGACGGGCTTGCCGGTGATGTCGCTGGTCATTTGGGCCAGCTCGGCATAAGTAACCACCTCGGGGCCGGTGATATCGAGCGTTGTTCGGCCTGCGGATGTGGCCTTAAGCGCGGCAGCCGCAGCGCGAGCGCAATCCTCGCGGGTAACATATCCTACTCCCTCATCGCCACCGGCAGCGAATAACTGGCCCGTGGCGATAGCGTGCGGCAGACTCATAAGCAGCATATCCGTGTAGACATTATTACGCAGCACCGTCCAATCGAGCGAACTGGCGGCCATGGCCTGTTCCGTGGCATAGTGGTCGGGTGCCAGCAGGATCGGCGTGCCGGGTTCGGTTCGGACAAGCGACGTGTAGATGATATGCTTAACCCCGGCCTTCTCTGCCGCATTTACAGCGTTGATATGTTGTTTCATGCGGCGGTCCGTACCATCAACGGCATCGGTGCTGATAACCAGCAGCCGATCCGCCCCGGTAAAGGCTTCGACCAATGCTTCCGGCTGCTCGAAGTCGGCCTGGCGTACCTCGACGCCCTGGTCGGCCAGATCGGCCAGCTTTTCCGGCGAACGGGTAGTGGCGATGACGTGATCATCCCCTTTTGCTCCCAATAAAAGTTCAACAACCCGGCGACCCAGTTGGCCCGAAGCGCCGGTAACAAGTAAAGTTTGACTCATTCGTAAAAACTCCTTAGTTTTATTGATTCCACCAAGCGTTGTTAAAACAACAAATGTTGTCTATAATCATAAGAAAATGAGAGAAACGATCAATAGGCAATCATTGAGTTTTGTTGTTTAAACAACATAGGAGCCAAAATGTTGCTAACTGAGGAAAACTTAGACCCCCGTGTAAAACGGACACGCCAGCTGTTGATGCAATCATTTCTGGAATTACTGGCAGAGAAACGAATTCAATCTATTACCATTCAAGATATTACCGCTCGCGCCACGGTCAATCGCGCAACATTCTACGCCCATTTTGATGACAAGTATGCCCTGCTTGACTATATTTTTCGCGAAACCTTTCTACAGGATATCCAGGAAAAATTGTCGCTCGATGCACCTTTTAGTTTGAATAACTTGA
>JAGRBY010000797.1 GCA_020433835.1 Anaerolineae bacterium
TGATACGGATATAATAAGCGACATAACGATCTATAGCAAATTCAAGAGATCACCGAAATATAATGCCCCACCGCTTACTTCATAAATCGAGTTAAACCAGTCTCGCCAATAAATAAACCGCCCCAATGATACTGGCATCGGCCGCCGCGTGAGACGCGATGGGGATAATCAACCCTCGATGGCGGCGGGCCAACTGCCGCCATAGCCAGGCCGTCCCCACGAGTATCAGAAAACTGAAGACAATCCAGCCCGTTTGAATAAAACTCAGTAGTACTAGCACGTGATAACCGGCAAACCAGATGTCGTTGAGCACAACAAAGTGAGACGGGCTGCCTAAATACCCACGCCAAAAAAGTTCCTCCAGAATAGGGTTGACGGTAAAATAGTAAACAATGAAAATAAGCCAAGGCAATCCGCTTAAGCCCAGATCCGATAACTCCGTGGTCAACAGCAATTCCGTCAGCTTAAGTAGCGGCCATAACCAATAGATAAAAACGCCGGCGGTAAAGCTAATGAAGATCATAAAAATTAGCACGATAACATCATGCCACGTCTTAATCGGCTGGCCAAGGTACCAACTACGCGTAAACCACAGCACGATGATCATTCCCAGGTGGTAGAGCGCAATACTAACCCAAGCACTCTGAAAAATAAAGAGGCCCATCAACACGGCGACATACGGAATGATCGGAGCGATATGCCGTAGGTAGGACAATCGGTTTTGAGTTGAGATGATCATATTGACTCGGGAACCCAAAACTATTATAACAAACCTGCAAGCTTACCACAACGTCCAAATAGCCAGTTTTTTATACAATCTACCCCCTACAGATGTAGGAGGTCTCTCATCCAAATGGATGAGAGACCTTATTAGAAGTGTTCCCAGGAGATAGCGTGTTGCTTGCCAACAAAACGCCAGACGGCCATCTCGCTACTAAATTCAGGATATAAGTCTTGATGCGGACCCTCTACTTCCAGACCGCATCGTTTACATTTCAATCGCTCGGCTGAATACGGTTCTTTGTTAAGCTCAAGATCAAGAAATTCGGTCGAGTACAGTGAGGTTTCTGTCTTGGGAATTTGACTGTCAGGGTTATCGAAGCCCGTTGTTTGTCCAATCATTTCCCAGGATTCGTGATGAACCCGTGTGACACAGGCCAGACAACCCGGTCGCTGGCATCGCTTTTTTTGCCGGCAGGATTTTTTTCCCAGATATTGCCATTCACCAAACCGGTGAAAGTGTAATCGGCATAGAATGTCGCCGAGCCAATTCTTTAATTTCAGCATGGGACTGCTCCCCTCTTAATTCTCGGCTAAAAAAATTGACGACTTAAATACAGTATAACGTCTATGCCTTGATATTTTAACTGGCTATTTATTCATATTTTTACTAATTGACTGTACTAGCAAGTCAAGCAGGTACGTCTTGACAAATAAATAATCTGCTCCCTACCATTCCCAGATTCTAAAGTTAACCATTGACAAAGTCTTAAGAACGGTTAAAATAAGCCCCACTTAGTAGTATGATCGAGTAAGATCCCGACCCACCAACCACCTATCCAACCTATTTTCAAAAATGACTTATGACTCAAATCACCATTCTTAGTTCGATAAATTTTACCGAAGCCCAACTGAATAAACTTCGAGCCGTTTCCGACACAGTTGAGGTTCACCAACTGCCGGATACGCCGGTGGCCGAGATCCCGGAAGCGTTAAGAAACCGGATTAATATCCTGTATGGCTGGGGTAAATTTGTGGTCGAGGCCCATCTCTGTCCCAAGCTGG
This sequence comes from Anaerolineae bacterium, assembly GCA_020433835.1. The sequence continues at coordinate 1,786 of JAGRBY010000797.1, forward strand.
ACTGGTTGCAAACGCACAGCGCCGGGATCGATTATTTGCTGGATACACCGCTGTGGCCGTCGCAGGTCAAGGTTTCGACGATGAACGGCATTCATGCCATTCCCATGGCCGAATTCGCCTTGACCATGATGTTAGCCTTTCGTTGGAAGCTGCCCACCATCCGCCGCTTTCAACAACGGGCGGAGTGGGTAACAGAGCGATGGGAGACCTTTGCCGGCCCGGAACTGCGCGGGCTGACCCTGGGCATCATCGGTTACGGCGCGATTGCCCGCGAATTGGCCCGACAAGTCACCGCTCTGGGCGTGCGGGTTTTGGCCGTGAACCGTTCCGGTCAACGGCAGCCTGACCGGGGGTTTCGGGAACCGGGCACAGGCGATCCGCAAGCCATGCTGCCTGAAACTATCTATCCCTCCTCACAGCTGCTGACTATGCTGCCTCAATGCGACTATGTCGTGGTCTTAGCGCCCTCGACCACCGATACGTACCATCTGATCAACGCCGCCGCATTGGAAACGATGAAACCGACGGCGGTGCTCATCAACTTGGCGCGGGGTGCGCTAGTGGACGAGGCGGCTCTGGTGAATGCGCTCCGGCAGCAGCAAATTGCCGGCGCCGCACTCGATGTTTTTGAAGAAGAACCCCTTCCCGCCGACAGCCCGCTTTGGCAGTTTGAGAATGTTATTCTGTCACCGCATGTTTCAGGTTTCACCCCTCACTACGACGAACGAGCCAGTGATCTGTTTGTCGAAAACCTGCGGCGTTATTTAAATGAAGAACCTCTTTTGAATCTGGTGGAGAGGTCACGAGGCTACTAACCTGCGTTAGTCCTGTCCCTTTACGGCCACACCCGCAAGACCCAATCGACTCGGCCTACGCCGACAGATATATGCCCCTCCTTCGAAGTAACCGTCGCCAGGTTGGTGGCAATAATGCTATCCACGGGCATAGTCCAAACCACATCCGCGCCATCCGCTGTACGGCCAAGCGCGCCAAATTCGGTGAAATCGGGGTTGGGGATGAGCAGTTCGACATGGCCGTCGCCATCAAAGTCAGCTGCGGCGGCGCTGTCGAGGTTGCGGCTGCCCAGCCGGTGGGAGGTGTAGCCGGAGACCGTGGCCACCACCTCTAAGGCGTTGTCGTCTAATTGGAAAAATTCAGTGATGCGTCCCAGGTGGGGAGTGAGGACATCGGCCAATTCCAACTCCCCGGCGAGGCCAAACGGAGCGACAGCGATCTGGTGCCGCCAGCGGTTGACCTGGCCGACCGCCGGGCCGGCGGCGATTTGGTCACCAGCCTCGCTGAAGACAACCAACTGCGACCCCTGGTCGGCGTTGCTCAGCGTGACGATAATCTCGCGGACGCCATCGCCGGTCAGATCGGCCCATATCGGCGCGATGCCTTCGACTACGGATGGCTCGGGAATAGGGATGGTGGTAACAACACGCGGGATGGGCCGGGTCTCGATCAAGGTAATGCCGGTGGCTTCGAGGTTGTCGGCCAAGACGGCGTGAGGGTAAAGCGTCGATGGGCCGGTG
>JAGRBY010000798.1 GCA_020433835.1 Anaerolineae bacterium
CCAACCCCCAGATCTATCCGAGGCACAAGCCACCCACTTTCCATCCGTTGAAATCGTACCTAATCCATCACGTGTACCGGGGCTATTTGAAACATTTACCGCGCCGGCTCCTTAGTCACTTACAATCCACTGTTCCCAATCACCCGACTCGCGAGACATATAGGCAATAAGGCTTGCTTTTGCGTCCGTAGGCGTTAAACTGCCTCCATCGAGGAGTTTACGAGGTAGCTCTCCACTACTGGTACGTTTTACAGCCCAAGAGCCAACTACATAAATTCCACACGAACCGCCGCCCGACCAGGTGTTACAACCTTTATAGGCCAGTAAATCGCTTGTTGTCCAAACGGGATGACTACCAATAATATCGCCAATCGCTCCTGGCGGAATAATAATGCCAAAATCGGCAATAGACGCACATTTATCGTTGTCCTCGCTGGGAACCTTTAAACCACATTGCACAAACAAATAGGATTGATAGCCCACAGAGCCATAAGCCAATTGGGGATTGCTGTAAGCCAGCGTCGTACCGTCCGGCTTGTAAACAGGAAACAAATCGGACGGGGAGCCACTAACCGGCTTCTCGACAGAGCCATTCGGGTTCATTTCAAATACGTTTTCGCCAAAACTGCTACCTTCCCCATTCACCAACAATTTCTGGCCATCGAGCCGAAAATTCGGCTGACGTGCTCCAGGGATGGTGGCTAATAGATCGCCATCGGGCATCGTTACTATCCGTATGTTATAATGCCCCTGACCGTTGTCAACCGGATAAGCCAGTTTGCCGGAGATTGCCGGTGGTGGTGAGGTGGGGGTGTCAGCCGGTGTCGGTGTATCGGCTGGTGTAGGTGGAAGCTGTTGTACTTGAGCAGTTGGCTGCGAGGTTGAAGTTGATTCTTCGGTATCGGCAGGTTCTGGAGTATCCGTAGCGGCTGGCGTTGGTGAGGTGTTGGCCAGCACTTCAGCCGTGGCCGTTTCTGCTTCAGCCGCAAGTGCTGCTTGAGCTTGAACCGTACCGGCCTGAGCCGTAGAAAATGTATCTGCCCCTAAAGTGGCAATACGAGCCATCAAGGCGGTTTCGGTGGCTGCAACGCGCGTCTCAGCCGCTTCATTGGCTTCGGCCGTTTGGGTTGGACCAAGAAATTCTGCCGTCGCTTGATTGGCTTCGGCGTTAGCGGTAGCCTGTTGGGCTGTTTCCGTAGCCGATACATTTGCTAAGGCAGCAGCTTCTGTGGCCCCGGCATCCGGAGTTGGCGTAGAACTTGAGCCAGAGGCAAGAGCTAGATACCCCACAAGCCCTAACAGGACCAGAATAATGGCCGTTCCGCCAATAATTAAGGGTAGGCTGCTGCGTTGGCCTGCCGGCGAATGATCGGCCAGGGTGGTGGCATCTGTGCCAGGTGACCAAACCGTTGACCCATCAGCTTGGGTGGATGCTGCTCGATATTGATCGGTAATCCGCCCGGTAGCGTGGTCAATTTCTTCAACATTAGGCGGGGGAGCGACAGGCAGTAGTGGAGTAGTCTGTAAATTATCATCCGCCGATAAATCAACCGCTTTGCGCAGCGCTTTTGCCATATCACCGGCCGTTTGATAGCGATCTACCGGTTCTTTACTCATCGCCTTAAGGATAACACGTTCGACCGATTCCGGTATATTAGGGTTAAGCGTAGTCGGCAAAGGAAGTGACTCGCTGATGTGTTTGATGATAATCGCATATGGAGTGTCGGCTTCGTAAGGAACTCTTCCGGTCACCATTTCATACAGCATAACACCCAAAGCGTAAATATCGCTGCGCTCATCGGCCCGTTCACCTTTGCCTTGTTCGGGCGACATATAGGCTGGTGTTCCGGATAGCGCCCCGGTTTGGGTGTACTGGGTCCCTTCCATAATTCTGGCAATACCAAAGTCGGTCAGCACCACGTTCCCTTCTTGGTTAACCATAACGTTGGCCGGCTTGATATCGCGGTGCACCATACTGCGCTTGTGGGCATAATCGACAGCACTACATAGGGCGCTGAAAATACGGGCGATTTCTTTTAAGGTAAAGGGTTTATCGACGCTCAGGCGTGCTTTCATTTCATCTTTTAGCGATGGTCCGTCGATAAATTCCATCGCCAAAAAGTACATATCTCCGTCGCGATCAAAATCGACGGCTTGGACAATGTTGGGGTGGCGCAATTTACCGGTAGCGAGCGCTTCACGCTCAAAACGACCGATGAAATCGGCGTCATCAAGCAGATGACTATGCAAGACCTTGATCGCCACATAGCGATCGAGGCCAGGTTGGTAAGCCTTGTAAACTTCAGCCATGCCGCCACGTCCCAGTCTAGCAACCAGGCGATATTTTCCCAGAGTTCTACCAACTAAATTTGCCATGAATTTTATCCAGGGTAGGGGTATTTTTAACGTAAGTCATTATAACATTTGTAGCAGGGAGCGTCAATCGGTTAATTAGGGCTAGTACAAGCCTGAGAGAAGGTGCAAGGCACAATTACGACGTATTGGGGCTAAAAACCTAAGCATTGCTGTGGAATTTTGGTCGTAAGTGCCTTGCACCTGGGGAACAGTTTTATAATTAGGTGGTTATGGAGCCCAAGAAATACGCTCTTCTAACCAACCTTTTGAGTTTGGTTCATCGTACAGAATTTTGCCATCAGGCGAGCCTTTCATATTGAAAAGCTTGCGCTGGTTGCTGCCGTCGGCATTCATCACCCATACGGCCCAAACGCCGCCTTGGTCAGAAACGTAGGCGATGCTTTTACCGTCAGGTGACCAAGTGGGGAGACCGTCGTTGTTACCGTTATCCGTGAGGCGAGTGGGGTTTGACCCATCAGCACCCATAACAAAGATTTCCCAATTTTTTGCGCCACGACCAGATGACATAAAGGCGATTTTTGAGCCATCGGGTGAAACAGATGGGGCCGTATCAGACGGATCGTCACTGATTTTACGTTCTGCGCCGCCGCGACCGCTCATAATAAAGATGCCACAGTCACCCGATGGGGTACATCCTTTAGAGACAATGCGTCCGTCAGGGAAAGTATCCGGGTATTCACCTTGGAAGCCAAGGCCAACCGTGTCGGTACCTTGTTGGTTACCCACATACAGGCGCGGTACGCGGTCACCTTCTTTACGGCTGGCAAATACAAAGGAATAGCCGTCAGGTGCCCAGCTGGGAAGCGCGTCCTCCACAAATTTTGTAACGATGCCGCTGCGACCACCAACAAAGTCTCTAAAGAAGATGCCACGGGTGCCGCGATCCCAGGAGCGGTAGGCAAATAGGGTTCCGTCTTGGTTGAAATCAGGTTGGC
>JAGRBY010000799.1 GCA_020433835.1 Anaerolineae bacterium
CCTTAGCCCATGAAGGACCAATGTCAATACTTTTTATAAAAGGGACATTAGGAATTCTATGGATAGTAAGACCCTGCATTTTTACATCATTACCAATATGGTAAGTGACTAAATCTACCTCATAATTTAATGAGGATAGACCATGCAAACGTTGGTAGGCACTGATTGGGGTTCCTCTTGGTTCAAAAAAAGGTTGAGGGGCTATCATTAAGATTTTCATTGTTCCTTCTCCATAAAAGCTACTGTTCAACGTTGACCCTTGTTTTATTTTATAAATCTAACAGTAATTAATCGTAAAGCTATGTGAATACGCTATGAAAAGGGTTAGAAAAAGTTGGTGTATTATCAAGCTGAATTTAGATATTTCTGGATACCAGTTTGGTTTTGTGGAATTTGCAATTCGTAATGGCTGGTGGTGTCTTCTTTCTACAATGGATATTAATGATGTGGGTTAATTGTTCGCAGTAGTGATATAAAAAATTCCAAGCCCTTATACAGAGTTGGAATTTTATAGATTAGCGTTCTAAGCGTGCTTTATTCAAACGACGTTTTTTGTTAGTAAAGAGGAAGTTTCTAAATTAGCGATCTACGGTAACTTTACTAACAGCCGCTTCTAATTCTAATTTGGGGGCATACTCTTGCAGTAGTCTGTCTCGAATGTTGGCGCAGATGCAATGCTCTAAAATAAGGTGAATATCTTCTTGCTGCTCAATGCGAGGCGTTGGTGCGAGCACACAAATATCGACCATATCTTTTATTTTTCCACCCTTGTCTCCGGTAAAGGCAATGGTGAAGGCATTGTTTTGGTGGGCAACTTTGATAGCATTGAGAACATTGCCGGAGTTGCCACTACAGCTAATGGCGATGATTATATCGCCAGGCTCGACCAGGACAGAGAGTTGGGCCGCAAAAATATTATCGTAAGCTGTATCATTAGCCCAAGCCGTAATTAAAGGGATGTTGTCATTGAGGCAGATAACGCGGAATTTCGGTGCTCCCTCGACAAGGGTGTTTTTTGATAGGTCACAAGCAAAGTGTGATGCAGTAGAGGCGCTGCCTCCATTGCCAAAGATAAATACTTTGCGTCTTGTAACGGCACCCTGTAATAAAATATCGACAATTTGATCAATTTGTTCGACGGGTAAGTTTGCTACCACGTTTTTCATTTCGGCAAAGTAGGTTGAAATATTCTGCATATTTTTCGACATGGTTAATAGATCTCCTGTTAGTTAGAACGGAATAGGCCCTCTGCCTATAACCAGAGGATGTTTAGATATAAGTTACGGTCTTTGAATTTGAAGCTCGAGCCAGAAAATTTTATCAGAGGTGTCGTTTGGCGTGAGCACTTATGGATTAAAAGGCTCCGCGTCGTTGCAGAACTGCCGGAATTGTTAACCACAGTAGGTAAACATCAAGCCAGATGCTGTAGTTGCGAATGTAATGCATATCGAGTCGCACCCGCTCTTCGTAGCTAACATTACTGCGGCCACTAACTTGCCATAGACCGGTCATTCCGGGTTTAACTGTAAAGAGGTTCATACTCCATTTACCATAATAGGCGCGTTCTGGGCTGGTAATCATACGCGGTCCAACCAGGCTCATTTGACCAAATAAAACGTTGAAAAGTTGAGGAACTTCGTCTAGGCTGGTTTTGCGTATAAAGCGACCGACACGAGTAACCCGAGGGTCATCTTTGAGTTTGTGGTTTTGTTCAAATGCTTGGCGAAGGGCGCTGTTTTGGGCTAACACTTTGTCGGCATCGGTTACCATAGTTCGAAATTTGAAGGCATCGAACAGTTTGCCGCCGACACCTACCACTCTACGGCGGTAAATGATTGGGCCGGGCGAGTCGAGTTTAATGGCAATGGCGAGAACAATCATGATGGGTAAGAACATCAGAATAGCGGCGGTTGCCCCTGCCAAATCTAATATTCGCTTAAGAACAATTTCGGCACCTGTTAATCGAACTTTGTTGACACTAAGCAGTGGTACATTGCCAACCTGTTGTACTTCAACACCTGTTGTCAAAATTTCATACAACCCTGATGACATACGTGCCGGAATATCAAGCGAGTCCAATGTTTGAAAAAGATCAAGAAGTTTTTCTCGCGGTAAGGCCGTTGAAGCAATAATTACTTCATGGGCTTTATGGTACTCGATTAATTTGGTGATAGAGTCTGTTGGGCCAAGAGCCGGGATGTGTACTACAGGTTCACTATCGACGCTGAATTTATCATCAATAAAGCCAATAATTTTGATACCGGCTTTCGGGTGACTTTGAAGCTGTTGGGCAATCGCTTTCCCCTCTTCATTTGCTCCGACAATGACTATTTTTCTAACAAAGTACCCATTAATATGTAATTGATGAACAACCCGCCTAAATCCAAATCTTTCCAGCCCCATACTGGCACTGATGAGTAGCCATGATAAGACCACCCACCCACGGGCAACAACCAATGTGGGATAAAGAAAGGTCAGCACAATAATGAACATCATCCCAAAGGTACAAGCATTAAATGCCCTAGCGTACTCATCCATGCCGCTAAATACATTTTTTAGGTCATATAAACCAAATACAGCAAATATTAGAAGCCAGCCGGGAGTAATAAAAAAGACGAAAGATTGATAAAAATCAATAGGCGACTCTGGCGGTTGGTACATCCAAGATATACCAATCTCAAATCGAATAACATAGGCTAAAAGAAAACCCAACGTTACCGCGATTAAGTCTGAAAAAGCAAGTAGGGTCAGCAGTGTGATTTTCTGCGTTGACTGAGAAGAAAGCTTTACCGGGATAGTTTCAGTAAGTTGAGCGGTATTAGTTTGTGTTGTCACCCTGCTACCTCCAGCAGATATGCTCCTAATAAGATGCGCTGTTAACAGTTTAGATAAAAATTTACTCTTTTCTCTCTTACAGCCTAAAGTCTAGCAGTATTTTATATAGACTGAATAGGAGCAAACCATGAAAAAGGTTAGATTTCGCGCCAGAGAAAGGGGATTATGAAAAGTAGGGGGCATTCAAAACAAAAAGGAGCTGTTAGGCTCCTTTTATGTCAAACAATATGTGCTGTACAACGTAGGATAGTATCGGGCAAAGTCGCTGATTATTTCCCGATCAACAACTTTAAGGTCTTAGCGATACTAAGTAGATAAATATGTTTTGTTAATTGGCTTTACGTGACATCATCTCGGTTTTAGGTTCGCGCAGTCGATAACCAATACCCCATTCGGCAAGGAGATAGTAAGGTTTTTTGGGATGATCTTCTATTTTTTGACGTAAATAATGGACATAAAGCTTTAGAGAGCC
>JAGRBY010000079.1 GCA_020433835.1 Anaerolineae bacterium
GGACAAACAAGATTTGCCGGTTAAATCCTCGCAAAATATCGAGAGTTTGCCCGACAAAAAAACATTGTCGGAGTACTGGCTTTTTTGTTCCTTAAATACTTTTCAAATTATTTTCTTATGAAAATAATATTGTATTCTTACTTTACTATGTTAGGGTAAAAAAAAATTTGAGGAGAGTTATGTACAAAATTCAAAAAAGGGCACGTTTCAACCTGCAAAGTCCTAAAAGTCGAATAGGAATAGCCTTGTTTGTGGGCCTTATTTTTTTTGTATTGACCCTCATTATTTTTAAACAAGGCACAGCTTTCGCCCATTCTAACAAATTTTTTATTCCACCCCCCCAACCATTAACTGCTATTGGTGATCCACTGACCCGTATACAATGTACCACAGGATATACCGCGTATTTGTATGCAGATAATCTTAAAAGGCCGCATGGCTTGGCCTTCGACTCGAGCGGGAATCTCTATGCTTCTGAGACGCCACTGGGGCGCGTTAGTCGTATCAATACCAACGGTACCACTACGCCTGTTTTGACCGGTTTGGTTCAACCGGAAGGTGTCGTTTTTGATGCAGCGGATAATATGTACGTGGTAGAAGATGTAGATGATGGGCGGGTGATGAAAAAAGCAGCCGGCAGTGGCGGCACGACTGGCACTGAATTTGCCGGTGGATTAAATTCGCCGGAGGGTATTATTTGGGTCGATCAGGGTGCCGGTATTTTGTATGTAACCGAGTCGAACATAGAAAATACAATCAATGATCCTAACCCCCAACCGGATGCGTTTCAAACCTACGTGACATCGATTTCGTCGTTAGGCGTAAAGACTCGAATCCTAACAACGAGCGCGGTTTTTACACCCAATATTCCTGCATTATCTGCTGAAGGCACCTTTTGGAGCTATACAGATTTGGTACTTGGGTCTGATGATTTGTTGTATTTGGCCAATGAATTGTCGGGTCGATCCATAAGCGGTACTATCGACGTTCCAGTACCTCCATTTACGGTTACCGTAGATTATGAGGCCAACTCCACCGGCGCAGTTTTTACAACCGATCCGGCCATCCTTTCAACCTCGGCCACTGAATTTGCTGATGACAGCACGATTGCTCCTGAGGGCTTAACTTTTTCTTCCAATGGTAATTTTCCCTTGTACATGACCGAAGAGGACATTAGTAACGATCAAAGTGGAGTAGGACGATTAAGTCGGATCGATGCCTCTGGTAATCGCACGGATTTTTGTACAGGCTTTTCTACCCTGGAAGATATAGTGGTTGATGAAAATGGTTGGCTTTATGTAATTGAAGATCTCAATGGTATAGTGATTCAGATTCGGTCCGCGGCTGAGCCAGAACCTGAAGTTGATGAATATTTCATTTGGTTACCCCTAATTTTACGGTAATAAAAAAGGCCGGTACCTTCACCGGCCTTTTTTAGAATCCTTATTCTCAGTTAATTCAAGTTCAATACCTCGGTAATACGTGGAATCGCCCAGTCAATCGTTTCTTTGTCAATGGTTAACGGAGGTGCAAATCGAATCACCGTTTCGTGCGTGTCTTTGCACAAAATTCCTCGATCGCGTAGTGCCTCGCAAAAACGGCGTGCCCCACCGGCTTGCTCATTGACTTCCAAACCAATAAGTAATCCTTTGCCACGAACTTCTTTCACATGGGGGCTGGGAATTTCAGCCAGCCGCTCTTGAAAATACTGCCCCATCTCTGCGGCATTATCAACAAGCCCTTCTTCGATGATAATGTTCAGCGCCTCGTGAGCCACGGCGCTGCCCAACGGATTACCGCCAAACGTCGATCCGTGATCGCCTGGTTCTATCACGCCCATAATTGCTTCATCGGCCAGCGCCGCACTAACCGGATAGAAGCCGCCGCTCAGCGCCTTCCCTAGAATCATAACGTCAGGTCGAACATCTTCATGATCACAAGCAAACATTTTCCCTGTTCGACCTAATCCCACCTGAATTTCATCGGCGACGAAAAGGACATTATGACGTGTACAAATATCGCGTACCTGGCGCAGATATCCTTCTGGAGGAAGGATGACTCCCCCTTCGCCTTGAATAGGCTCGATTAGAACGCCGGCTGTATTGGGGGTGATGGCCGCTTCGATAGCCTGGGCATCGCCAAATGGAACCATGACAAAACCGGGCGTATGCGGCCCAAATAAATCTTTATACTGTGGTTCTGACGAAAATGAAATCACGGTAATGGTTCGTCCGTGGAAATTACCGTTGGTGACAATAATTTCAGCCTGGTTACGCGGAACCCCTTTCTTCACATAAGCCCACTTGCGAACGACCTTTATTGCCGTCTCGACAGCCTCTGCACCGGAGTTCATGGGCAGGGCCATATCGTACCCGCTCACTTCGTAGAGCTTTTTTAGAAAATACGGATAGCGATTGTTGCGAAACGCCCGCGATGTCAACGTCAACTGCTGTACCTGTTCCGTTAGCACTTTTACCAGGCGAGGATGGCAATGGCCCTGGCTTACAGCCGAGTAAGCACTTAAGCAATCTAAATATTTTCTGCCATTGACATCATACAGCCACACACCTTCGCCTCGTTCGATGACAACATCAGGGAGAGGAGTGTAGTTGTGAGCGCCGTGTCGATATTCCAGATCCATAATCTCTTTTGTATTCATTGGGGTTCTCCTGTCAAAAGATAAATTTTGGTAAAAAAAAACCTATTTCGCAATTGAAATAGGCTTTGCTGCAGAAATTTGGTGGCATCGCCACCAAATTCTTCTTTTAAATAGGTCTTAAAAAGGGGCTATGAAGATCACTATATCTTAAAAATATGAGGCTGTCAAGAGTCTGTGTTCACCGCAAATATGAGGTCTGATTTCACGTCATACGAAGCAAGCGTCTGTTTAATTTCATCATGGTAAAGCGGATTCATACCGATGACAACATCCGGTTGGTAACTTTTTAAGAAATGGGGGGGAACAATCTGTTGGCCACTCCCCGGAATGTATTTGTTATGCTTACGAGGATTGATATCGACAGCATAATGAATGAAATCTTGGGTTTCTAAAATATTGAGAAGCGTGACGCCTTTTGATCCCGCCCCCCAAATTACGGCTGTTCGACCAGAGTGTCTAATTTCCTGTAGCTTCGTTTCCCAATCTTTGAGGGTTGTATAATACCGTTGGGTAAATTCTTGAACATAACTGGATAGATCCGCTCGACTTTTACTTTGTCCGTTGGTTGAAAGTGTCTGTTTTTCTGAGTGCGATGCCTCAAGACAAAGAAATTGCCCACCGTACACTTCCTCAATAGATGTAATATGAAAACCGCACTTTTCGAACAAATACACCAGCGAGTTGGGAGTAAAGTAAGAGCAGTGTTCGTAAATGATATCCCAAATGGCCATGTCTCGAATGGTCGACAAAGCGTTGGGGACTTCAAAAAAGAAAGCGGTCTTCGATTGATGACGCGCGGACCGTTGAATAGTGTTTATGAAATCCCTGGGTGTAGGGATGTGTTCCAAAACGTGTCGACAGCAAATGAGATCGGCCTCATAATAATCATACTGCTCTGAGAAAAAGTCTTGAACAAATGTTACGTTCTCTCTCGTTTCATCGGCTAAGTTTGGTACATAGCTGCGGTCAAAACCAATACCGCGACATCGCCCTACTTGACATAGTAATTGGAGAAAATCGCCTTTTCCACAGCCTACTTCAATAACGGTTTTGCCTTCTAATTTATAATTTTCTGCCAGATGATGGGCTAGCGATTCGGCATACGCTTGAAAGCGAAGCGAAAAGTGAAGCGAATTTTCATAATCTTGGCTGTATTCCATCAAGATCGGATCAAATAGGTGGTTGAAAATATGCCCACAAGTGTGGCAATATAACAGTTCTATGTCTCCCCTGGGTGCTTGTGTGGCTTCCTCTTTTGTATCCCACAAAACATTGCAATGAACAGGGAAATGTGGAATAGATAAAATGACTTCCGTATTTGTACTGTTACATACCAGGCAGGGCGTGATGGCTTGTGTTTTCATTGGGGCCGGCCTAAAGTAATCTTTCTTATCTTTAAAGTGTTATAGGTATCAATTCGGCTGTCACTCCGAGCTGATCAAGTGAGTGTTGAATTTCAGGGCAGTAGATGGGATTCATAACAATAACTTTATGCGGTTGATATTCGCACAAAAATTCTGGGCCAACAATTTTTTGACCGGTGCCGGCCATATACGTCCCGTGTTTGCGTGGATTTATATCAACTGCGTATTCAATGAGATTTTGGTTTTCTAGCGCAGTCAAAAAAGCAACGCCTTTTGATCCGGCTCCCCAAATGACAACGCGTTGGCCCTCATTTTTGGCTATTTGAAGTTGCTCTTGCCAGGCAGCAACCTTACCCGGATAGTTATCGACAAAGTAAGCGACATCTTCTTTTAATGCATTTAGCGCCTGGGCAAAGTTGTCATCTTGGTGTTGAGGCTCTGAAACCGGCTTTGCTTCGATCATCAAATATTGGTCATCGTAATCGGTGTAGACATCTAAAACCTGAAAACCGCTGTGTTGGAACAGGTAGGTCAGCGACACTGGACTAAAGTACGAACAGTGTTCATAGTAAATGTCCCAAAAGGCAACTTCGCGCAAAATGCGGGTTACTTCAGGAATTTGAAAAAAGACGGTTGTGTTGTAGCTATCATCAATCGACTGTCTGACCGTTTTGACAAAGTCAGCCGTATTTGGAATATGCTCCAACGTCATTTTGCAACAGATAAAATCGGCTTTATAGCTGGCGTATTTTTGTGAATAAAAATCTGGAATAAAGGTAAGTTGGCTATCTGGGTTTGTATTGCCGAGATAGGCCGGATCAAAGCCGATCCCTCGGTTCGATCCCATCTCGCACAGCAGCGTCAAAAATTCACCCTGCCCACACCCAATTTCTATAATATCTTTATCGCGCAGTGTGTATTTTTCGATGAGATTAGCCGCTAAATTTTTGTGAAAGGCATTAAATGTGTCGGAAAAGCTTTGAGTGGCTTCATATTTGGCGGAATAGTTGTGCAGGCTGGTATCGAAGGCAAGGTTGGTAATAAAGCCACACTGCTGGCAAAAACCTAATGCGATATCGCCTTTTGGAAAATTGCGTGCTTCCTCGCGGGTGTTAAACAGTAGAACACTGTGAGCCGGTACATTGGTTTGTTTATATACTATTGTCAGTGAGCTGCCGCCGCAGTTAGGGCAGGTCTCAAGCAGGCTCGCGGATGCTTTTTTCATGGTTTTCTCTCTTTAGATGAATCATCAACGCTATGATAAGCGCTGGTGGTGTGATAACCAACGTGTAAAATAAAATTTTTAAGATGCCCCAACTTTGTGAGGTTAGTCGAATTTTCCAGGCATCAATGGGCATGAGATAGCGAAAAAACATAATCTCTGGAGCATAGGTAAATCTATAGCGTTGTTCCGGTTGATCGATGTAAACGATTACATTAAAGCCGTCGTAAGTTATAACCAAATGGTGTGGGTTGGTGTCTTGAAAAACATGGGGAACGATCAGTTCTGGCCAAAAACCATTCTTGCCGGTTAATGGGGTTCGCAGCCGGATGGATAAAGTGTCTTCTTCTTGGCTGACGGTTAAATTGCGATTGTACGGATCATGTGAGATCGATACAATCCGAGCCGGCCCGGTTTGATCGAGATCGGCCGTGGCGATCATGGTATCCAACGTAAACTGAGAACTCCCGATCAATTTCTCGCTCAGGGTTGTTGCGGGCGCTGTCGTTTCCAGCCAGTGCTCGGTCGTAAGATGAAATCCCTGGGCTGAGCTGTCATTTTGTTTTGCTCGCACCGGCATGGTTTGCAGAGACGGTTCGTTTAAATTTTCATTTTGCTCTAAAAATTGATAGGCAGCTACTACATGAGGCTCCAGCACGCCGGGGTTGCTGCCTTGAGAAAATATTTGCTCAACCTGTTGGGGAGCAGCAGCGGTATCGGTTAGAAAAAGATAGCGTATATATCCTTGCCAGGGGCGGTCGCCGGTTTTTTCGTTTCCTATTATAAGCGGATAGGTTGTATTCCAATTATGGAGCGTATTGCCTTGCTGCAAATAAACAACAATTAACCCTATCGATACCAGATATAGCGTTAGACCGGCCAAAAGAATTTTTGGTGAGAGAAATTTTAGGCTGTTTCTGAGAAGGTTATGAATAAAACTTAAAATCTTCTCACCCCACCCGTAAAACAAAAAGACACCCAGCCAGGCTCCCAGGCCATTCGAAACAATATCAAGGATGGAAGTGGTTCGATCGGTTAGAAATATTTGTAGTATTTCGATGGTACTTGATAACAGGAGGCTGACGGCGACAATTAGGAAAAATAGTAAATATCGCGATATTTTTTGTGTCGCTAGCAAACCGGTCAGTCCAAATCCCCACGGCAAAAAAAGCAAAACGTTTCTAGCAAAATCCCATTTACTATCGGGCTTTACGAATGGCCAATCAAAATAATGAAAGATGTTTATCAGCGATAAATTTTTTATAAAAACGAAATCGAAAGGGAATAATGTGGTGTAGAGAATAATGAGGAGTGTGCAAATCGTAATGATTAGCGCCCAACTTCGATATATATAAGCCAAAGCCGGTGCAGCCGTTTTCTTTGAGGGAAATCTATACATAGCGCTGATATTCGAGAGCCATTTTACTGGAAATCGGTGGTTCACAATAGGTTTACATGTAACTCGTAGACGATTTTACTGTGGTCTAGCCAAAAAATTGGCAACAAACCATAGGTTATCTTGATACGAGTCCTCCAGAGCTATGATAGTATAGTCTAAATTTTTAAGAAAGGCTTCACAAGAATTCTGTTTTTGACGGAAGCGTTCGTTATTTCCATCATCAATTTCGTATATAAGTAAGGGGCGATGCTTTTTAAGCGTGTGGCGCATACCCTTTAGCACGTCAAGTTCAGCGCCCTCGACATCGATTTTTACCAGGGATGGCGGAAGCAACGTACGCCGGGTTACTAAATCATCGATTGAGATGAGAGAAACATTGATAACTTCTCGCGTATCTGAGGGTTTCCCCACCGTGGATAATGTGGACCCTCCCGCGTAATGGGTAACAAACAACGCTCCAACCCCTGATTTGTCAGAAACCGCTTGCTCGAATACGGTAACTTGAGAAAAACCGTTGAGGTTTATGTTGTGCCGAATGGACTGAGCATTTTCCGGTACAGGCTCGAAAGCGTATACAAACCCGGTTGGACCTACTCGTTTTGCCGCAATTGCTGTGAAGAAACCCACATTCGCCCCAATATCATAAAAAACCTGACCCGGACGTAAATAATGGGCTATTGCCTTTTGAACGGGTTTTTCATTGGTTCCTAATGCATAGCCTGGGTTTGCTGCGGCGGGATTGAAGCGCAAGCCCCGGCCTGCTCCGGTCAAAATAATGGCATCTCGGTTTTTTACCCATCTATGAACGTATTGCTGAATAAACCGTTTCGGTGTCAATTTACGTATCCTTGCCCGATAGGGAGGTTAGAGGCTACAACATCAACCATCACTACATCTTGGCTACAAAATCGGTAATGATTGTGCCGGTATCGTTGCCCCACTCCCAATTCGCCACCAACCCAACTCTGTTGATAGTTAACGGTTGTGTTTTAGGATAAATATCCGTTAGTGCGCGGTACAAAACCGGTTCATCATCCACAAATGCTAAATATACCAAACCATCGAATGCAACCCGCAGCCGGTAAGGGTTGCCCCAATAGACGCGCTTGCCGACGTTGGTCCACACGGCATCATAAATTTCTTCGAAGCCGTGAAGATGAAAAAATGAGGCAATGGATGCGCCCCCGTAATTATCATCTAACCAGGTGCTGACAATAATATAATTATCCGGGTCTTGCCAAAATACAAATCCACCCCGACCTCCTTCACCTTGTCCCCTTTGGTTGCCGGGGGGCAAAAATCGGGCTTGGAGTTCGGCAAAACCGGGATTCTTCCAGGGGATTGTGTAGATTGTACGCCCCGGATTGGGCTGCGCTACTGAGGCGCGAACTTTGAGAGAAGCGTCGTTTTGAATATCGATTATGCCCTGGCCCAACTCTTTACGCCAAACATGCTGACCGGTGCTTGTTGTGCTGCCGGTCAGTTCTCCCGGCGTTCCCTGAAACTGATCGGCCACAACCACCGTTTTTGCTGCCATGAAGGGCGGTTGTTCCAATTCCAGTTCGACAGGGATGGTGATTGTGCGGGCATGGGCCTCAAGATCACGAAACCGAATATCAAAGTCAGAACCGGAGGTTCTCAATCCGAAACCGGTGGCCGTATTTAACCGGCCATCTGCCGTCTGGTTTGAAAGAAGGGGCCGACCATTGATAGAGAGATTGAACTCGCTGCCGTCATCAAGAATCTGACAGGCAAAAAGCTGATTGGGTACGAGACAGGGCTTCATTTTTGATGCCAATGTTGTCCATTGGCCGTCTTGCTTTAATAACAGGTGACATTGGTCATTGCCCAGCCGAAAACACCAATAGTTGTCGATATCTTGGAAGCGCCAAATGAGATCAACTTCTGTTTCGATAGACTGACCCGTCTCAATCAAGACGTGTAGTAAACCCGTATCTTCAGAAGCATTTAGCACGGCCAGACTGTCGTCGCTTTCCGAACGGAGACCTGTAGCCGTACGGATGAATGTGCCGGTCTGAACCGTCCATGCCCTCCCCGTTTCGGTAGGTGACTGATGGAGCGTGCCCTTACCTGTCAAGCCATCGGCTGTATGCGCCGAGCCATACCAGTTTGAAAATGCAGCTACAGGGGCCACTTGAGCGCTATAAACCCGACTATCGACCCTGAAGCCAATCTGGCCCAGCACACTTTGGTGAATGCCGGCATACACTGTCGGCTCTTCACCCATTATGTCGATGCCAATGGGGCGCATCTGGGGATAGGTCGCCATGCCGTAAGCCTGGGGCAGCGAGGCTGCATAATAGGCCGCGCCTTGCTCTCGCAGGACGGTGATAAAGTAAATGGGTATATTCTGTACCCCGCGTATAGCGGGTAGGTGTTTGCCTGCTGCTCGAACCCACAGTTCGCCATTCTCCGCGCCAAGCGCATGCATAACAAAGTTGTTGCCGTTATTGAGGGGATCAAGAGGGGCTTCCGATGAAAACCAGCCGACCGCCAAATTTTCATCCAACTCGGGCTGGCTTCCGGGCAAACGGTTGTTGTACCAGCGCTTAAACTGGCGTAATGAAGTTTTTTTGTGACCGTTTTTACTCCATTGGATAAGTCGATTTAGCGGTGGATATGCGCCGCTTCCTTTTACCCAGCGCCCCATACGATGAATGATTTTTTCGGGCAAATGACCGGTCTGTGAGGTGTTATGCCCATTCAACATCGACACAGCAAATGTTAATCCATTTGTACGTGTGAAAGGTCCATAGGCTATACCGGCTCGCCCCCAGCCGGGCATATCGAGCGGTTGAAAACGTAGCGCGCCATTGTCGATCGAAATTGTTTGCTCAACGTCGATGCCCCGCCGGGTGACACCATGGGTTTGGCTGCCAATAACTTGGCCGGCCGGGCGGGGATCACTATAGGTGTCGACAAAAGAAAGTGTGGTTTGGGTAGTATAAAGGCTTTCTTTCTGCATTACTTTTTACCGTGGTTAAGGTACGAAGTCGCTGTTTCAACATTTAACTGAACATCTTTATTGTTGTTATTGGTCAGATTAATGCTGCGACGTCGAAAAATTTCATATTTTCCAAAAAAGCAGTTTAAAAACTCGCCATTGCAAACATCAGCCAAAATTGCCCACTCCGGTTTATTCTGAAGCCGTGTCATTTGGGTGTGATGCTGCTCTAAAGCGGCTTGCTTGTGCTGCCAGATATCTTCTATATACACGCCATGTTGAAAACGATGGTATAATTGCAGACCGAATCCGGCAGCGAGGCTGTTACGGAAAAGAGCCAATGTGCTGCGCTGTGGTTTAAGCGGTAAGCTCACCCATGGCCAGTGATGCCAAAACCAAACCGGGTATTCATAAACCGTGACAGGAAAATTGATGCGTGCCAGTGCCGCGTTCACGATTCGATAAGTTGCCTGATGATCGGCCGGGCGGTCATACATATCAGGGATAAATACTTGCTGGGGTCGGGTATCACATAAGATGTTTGTAACGCGATCAATGGCTGGCGTCTCATAATCGCCAAGACGTCCATCCGTAAAGCCAAGCAGGAATACATCTTTCTCTGCTACGCCCAATTCGGCCGCGGCGGCTATGGCCTCATTGGCCCGTAAGATTGCCAGCTCAGCCGGTGGCATGAGATGCCCGTGGGAGTTCCGCCCATCGGTCATAAATACAATTTTAACATCGGCCCCTTGCTGCTTCTTTTTATAAATCGTTCCGCCACAACCGAGTGTCTCATCATCAGGATGGGGCGCAAAAATAACAGCCGATTGCTGAAGCTCAGTACGATCAAATTCGCAAATTCGAGCGTATAAATAGGTTTTGTATAATTCGCGTAGTAAGTGTGCCGTGTTTTTTCTGACCATTTTATGCGTACATACCATTAAGGTGTTTTTGTAGTGATTGCGCTACCTGATCCCAACTGTATCGAGACAAGGCGAAATCATGCCCAGTTTTGCCCATCGATGTTCGCAGGGAAGTATCATTCAATAGTTTCGCGATGGCTTCAGCCAGAGCTGTAGAGTCGTTGGCCGCAAACAGCAGCCCGCTTTCTCCCTCTCTGACAATTTCTGTCATACCCCCTACGCGCGAGGCTACAACCGGTAGTTTGCTGGCCATAGCTTCCACCAAGCTCATGCCAAAAGCTTCCGTCAATGAGGGGTTAATTAAAATGTCAGCTTGGTGGTAATAGTCGATGGTTTGGCTATGATTAATTGGCCCGACAAAGTTGACTCGGTCGGCAAAGCGAGAGGTCATATGGTCCTTGAGGTCTGCGCCATAATCTGATTGATGCATGCGGCCATGGTAAAATGAAGCCAACTCGGCCACATTTTTGTCGTCGCTCACCAAAACCATAAATTCATAAGGGGCACTGCCAACCGGCCCGACAATATCGAGATAAACATCGGGATGTTGCTGGGCAACTTTCTCAAATGCTTCTAGTAGAACGTGAACGCCTTTTTCCGGCGAAACACGACCCACAAAAAGTAGCCTTTGTCCTGACTTTGTGGTTCGATGGCCGTTTTTTGCTTCAAAGTGATTAAAATCGACGCCGTTATAAACGGTAGCGCACCGATCAGCAAACTGCGGATATTGCTCTCGGATCTTTTGGGTAATGTAGTCACTACAACCTAAGATCAAATCGACCTTCTCTAAACGGCTGGCAATGCGCTTGGGATCGAGTTGGGTAAGCCACTCGCAATGCATGTGAAGAACAATTTTAGCATGTGGATTGGCCGCTTTGAGAATCGGTACAAATTGGGAGAAATTAAAAATATGGATAACATCGCATGGCTGCCGGCGCAGATCCTTGGCGATTTGCAAACCGTACCCCAGATAGTAAAAGGACGAAGAAAAGAAAGGTCGCTTAGGATTAAGATGGCCCACCACCCGTTCTGAGATTTTTAGCGGTTTGATCACCGTATCTTCGATGGTTGTTGGCACCCGGCGATACTCAATCTGCTCGTGAACTTGTACGGCTGCTTGTGATGGCGCTTGTCGGGAATAGACAACAATATCGGCCCAATCAGTGCAGCGTCGCGCCACCTGATATGTCCAGATGCCCAGCGAGCCTCCCTGAACGGGGGGAATAATATCATCCCAAGGTTGGCTGATAAAAGCGATTCTCATAAAACGATACTCCGCCGTTTATACGATACTGATTTGAGGGATGGGAATGATAAATTGCCCGCCCTGCGCCTGATAAGCGGCTTGCTGCCGAATAATTTCATCGGCAAAATTCCAGGCTAAAAGCAACACGTAATCCGGCTTATCTTCCAAAAGTTTGGATGGGTCATAGATCGGTAGATGATTGCCCCCCATATAACGCCCATGTTTGAAGGCATTAAGATCGACTACATAATCCACAGTGTCACGGTTAATTTCCAGGAAGCTCAAAAATGTTGCGGCTTTGGCTGCTGCACCGTAAGCGGCAATACGTTTCCCTTTATTTTTTAATTCTCGAAGAACCACATGCAGCGCATTTTTAATTTCAAGTGCTTGGTGGGCAAAATCAACATAATAGTTTAGAGTATCAACCCCTTTACTTGCTTCTTCCGCCAATAAAGCCACCACCGAGTTTTGCACATTTTCTTGATGCTCAACAAACAGCCGCAGCGAGCCGCCATACGTAGAAATGCGCTGCACATCGTTCAAAAAGAGATCATGCCGTCGAAACAACTTATCTAATGCCGTGGCCGAAAAATAACACAAATGCTGGTGGTAAACGGTATCAAATTCACAATGATCGACCAAATCGGCTACATAGTGAACTTCCATTACGGCCACGCCCGTCTCTTTTAGCAAAATCTTGATGCCGCGCACGAAGCCATTAAGATCCGGTACGTGGGCTAAAACATTGTTGGCCAGAAAAATGTCGGCCGTTTTGCCATCTTCACGCAGTTGATAGGCTAAATCCTCATTAAAAAATGTGCAGAGCGTTGGCACTCCGGCCTCCTGGGCTGCCTGGGCCGGCGCTTCTGCCGGATCGATGCCCAAAACCGGAATGCCGGCTTGTACAAAGTTCTTTAACATATAGCCATCATTGCTGGCTGCTTCTACTACCAGGCTGTGGCTGTTGAGAGGCCGAGATTTTAGCAACGCTTCGGCACTGGCTCGAAAATGCTGTACCAGCGAGTTAGATACGGATGAAAAATAGGGATAATCTCGGTAGAACAGTACTTCCGGCTTGACCGTTTCTTTAATTTGAACCAGGGCCGAGTCGGGGCAAAAGACCAGCGTCAAAGGAGCCAATAGCTCTTCTTCTTCGCCTCGATCGATGGCCTGTAGTTGTTCATTGGTCAATAACCGATCGGCCAGCGGCACATGGTCGCCATAGGCTAAAATTGTTTCAAGATTAGATGAACCGCTGGCCCGGCAATGATTTTCTGAGCGATAAAACACAGGCGACCTCCTTAGGCCGTAACCAAATGATGCCAGCGCAATGTCTCATCGAGCCGGCCGTCATTGACCAGATTTTTAATGTGTGTAATCCGCTTGTAACGCGGCCCCTCAAATTCGTCTAAAGTTAAGCCCACTTTTTGATAGGCTTCATACAATTCTTGTGCGCCTCGGCGGGCATCCCATTGCGGTTGAAATTCGGGCAGAGTGTTGATGATTTTGCTGCAATCTACCCGATAGTTGCGTTTGTCCGGCCCGGCATCGGGAGCCATTTTGAGATCGCAGCCCGGTACAGTCTCTTTTACAATCATTGCCAAATCGCGGATACGGTAATTGTCTTCATTACGCCCCACGTTAAAGCCCTCATTGTGGATAACCTCACGGGGTGCGTGCAATACGGCTAAAAACGCCCGCGAGATGTCTTCGATATGGACGATAGGTCGCCAGGGTGAGCCATCGCTTTTGAGATAAACCTGTCCGGTGGTGTAGGCCCAGGCAACCAGATTGTTGAGCACCAAATCAAAACGCAGCCGGGGCGAAACCCCAAAGGCTGTAGCATTACGCAGGTACGTTGGGCTAAAGTTTTCATCGGCTAACTGAGCTAACCCTTGCTCAGACTGTACCTTGGAGATACCGTAAGGCGTTACCGGATTAAACGCCGACTCCTCAACCAGCCAGTCGTTGCCGGATGCGCCATAATTACTGCATGACGAGGCGAAGATAAAGCGCGATGCCCCGGCTGCTTTGGCCAGCCGACCTAGCTGAACCGTTGCTTGATGATTAATCTGATCGGTCAGTTCCGGTCTAAAGTCACCCAACGGATCATTAGACAGACCCGCTAGATGAAGCACTGCCTCAAATCCTTCCAAATCGCGTGCTTCAACATCGCGAATATCTTTTTTAATGCTCGGTACCGGGTCGATCATAGTGCCAAAGGTACACTCTTCAAAGAAGTCGTTGTCCATTCCCACTACTTCGTGACCCGCTTTTTGCAGCATCGGCACCAATACGGTGCCAATGTAGCCATTA
Organism: Anaerolineae bacterium; assembly: GCA_020433835.1. The sequence continues at coordinate 14,095 of JAGRBY010000079.1, forward strand.
TGACCTGTTACTAATACACGCATCTTAATCCTCCCAAACTTTCCAAGGCGCTTGTCCGCTTTGCCAATAGGTTTCTAAAATATGTTTTTCGCGCAATGTATCCATACACTGCCAAAATGAGTCGTGACGATAAGCCATCAACTGCCCATCTCGAGCCAGACCTTCAAGTGGTTCTTTCTCCCACTGAGTCTCATCGCCCTCGATATAATCAAAAATTTCGGGTTCCAACACAAAAAACGCACCGTTTATCCAACCTTCAACGGTTTGAGGCTTCTCGGTAAATTCAGCAACGTGATCGCCCTCAAAAACCATATGACCATAGCGGGCCGGTGGTCGAACCGCTGTCAACGTGGCTAACTTGCCGTGGGATTGATGGAAAGCCAGCAACTCGTTGAGATCAATGTTAGAGACACCATCGCCCCAGGTCAACATAAACGTTTCATTTCCGAGATAGGGAGCCAGCCGTTTGATGCGCCCGCCCGTCATTGTTGAAATACCGGTGTCGATTAGATCGACGCGCCAATCGGGTTTGTAGCCCCCATTCATCGACACCTGGCCGGTGCTTAGATTTACGGACAGATTGCTGTTTAGGGTACAGTAATCCACCATATATTTTTTAATGTATTCCCCTTTGTAACCCAGGGCAATAACAAAATCACTAAAACCAAAATGGGCATAGTGCCGCATAATATGCCAGAGAATAGGGTGTTCTCCTATCTCGACCATCGGTTTAGGTTTAATGTGAGTTTCTTCAGCCAGGCGAGAGCCAGCTCCACCAGCTAAAATTCCTACTTTCATGCTAGCTTTATCCTTATCTATTTTTATTTTTTATAAAAGGGGATCGGCTCATGGGTACGGTGTACAGCAACCACCCAAATAAAACCACAAAAGCCAGGGCTGCTACGGAAAGGGGAGCCAGTTTAGTGGACCCAAACAGATCATCAAATAAACCGCCCCATTTACTGGGCACCACAACAAACTGAAATAGGCGGACATAACAGCGTATCCGTTCCGATCCATTTAAGGGTGCATGGGTAATGGCCCGCAGATACTCATAAAAACGCCGCCATCGTGGAAAAACGCGCTTGCCTTTTTTCTTGGGGTCAAACCAGGCCGCCAGAGCGCGTTCGGTGGTGTTGACTTCTGTTGATATTTGGGGATGAAGACGGCGCAAAAAAAGTGGCTGGGGAATTTCGTAAATTTCACCATGTAGGGCTAACTCGCCTATTAAGTTGCGATCAGAGCGCGGATAGTTGCCGATAAGTGGTGTTTTACGGAGTACGTCTGTTCGGATAAGGCCGAAAACAGGGTGACACCAGCCGGGGTTAGCAAAAAACTGATGAAACCGCTCGTACGGTTTTTTCGAACGCAAATGCAAATGGTCGGCGTAATGGTCTTGAGGAATGCTATCGCCGTCAATAAAAAGTGTTTGGGGGTAACTCACTACTACTGTTGGGTAACTGTCTAAAATACGAATACATTGCTCCAAAAATGTCGGAACTAAGACATCATCATGCGCCGCCCATTTAAAGAACTCCCCGGCCGATTTTTCAAACGTGAAGTTGAAATTTTTGGACGCTCCCAGATTTTCTTTCTGGCGGTAGTAGCGAATACGCTGATCGCGAGCTGCGTAAGATCGACAAATGGCTTCTGTCGTATCGGTTGAACCATTGTCTGAAATAATAATCTCAAAATCTGGGAATGTTTGAGCCAAAAGTGAGTCGAGGGCTTCGGCTAGAAAATTTTCCCCGTTATATACTGGCACACCGATACTGACCCGGGGCTTTACGTATGACATTCTTTGCCTCCTGAAGAAAGGGTGTTTTCTAGTAAGATGTGATCTACAAAATCATCCTTGACTGTACTACCTGGTAACGGATGCTTGGTAGAGCAACTTGCCTCCGCAGTGCGCTTTATTAACTCCGCCATACGGTTTACGTAGATATCAAGGTTGAATTCCTCTTCAACACGCTGCCGGGCATTTTGTCCAAGACGCTGGGCTTCCTCAGGATGACTTAATAGATACTGAATGGCATCTCGCAAAGCAGCCGGATTATTCGGTTCAACCAACAACCCCGTTTCGCCATCGATAATATAATCGGCGATTCCCCGCGAACGGAAGGCAACAACCGCTCGCCCCATACTCATAGACTCCAACACAACGGTGGAACCGGCTGAAAAAACAGTGTCATGCACCGGCACAACCACAAATTGAGATTGAGCATACAGATTTCTTAGTTCGAGCAAGGGTAAGCGTTGGACAATTGAGGTGTTTTCAGGAATAAAACTTTGCAGCGATGTATTCTTTTCGCGAGCATCCCATCCGCCCGAAGCAGCCACCAGCAAATCGAGAGACGAAAGCGGTTTGACGGCATCGAATAACGCCGCATAGTTGCGCGAGCGTGTCTCACCTACACTCAGAACGAAGTTTTTTCGCTGCTGTACCTCAGGCATAGGGGCAAAAAAGCGATGGTCGCGACTATAATGGATGACATGGATTTGCTCTGGTTTGGCTCCCAGCGTAATGAACTGATCTTTCATACTCTGGCAGTGAACAATAATCTGATCGATAGAAGAAAACAGATCGAACTTTTTTATCATCTGCTCTTGTCGATTAGACCAGCACTGAAACATTGCCACCAAAGGTCTTTTGTAAGGAAGGTGCTTATTGAGCGCGGCAAACGGAATTCCGGCTCGCTCAGACATAGCAAAAATTAATTGATGCGACCTTTGCAGCCATAAGCCGAGCATGGTCAGATATAAATCTGAACGCAGCTGAGTTTCCAAATATCGTAATAGTTTGCCCAGAGGGGAGTGATCATATACTGTATAATTCAGTATTTCTGTGTCAATTAAATGGCTCAACTCTAAATAATCAACCCGTGGATAGCGAATATGACCTGAGTCGGCCAGCTGATCTTGACGCAGTCCCGCCGTTGCAACCGTAAGGATAGCCGCCATGCTATAGGTTTGTCCTCTCGCCAGTTACCTAGTGTAACTTGACTCCAATAGTAAAGAAAAGTGAAATTAAGATTTTTTAACTACACACATATTTATAACTTAAAGAACGTAAAAGCAAGAGGGTACTGTAGAGGAAATTAGAGTGGCTGAGACGGTAAAGATTATAACTATTTACTTGTCTAGACGTTTCAAAATCTATAGTACCATAATACTTTATGGTACTCTTCAATAATAAAAAACGTATAAGAGGCTGATAGGAAATAAGTTAGATTTTTTCTTACGCTTCTACCCCATCCCCAACCGCCTCAGTGTCGACCAATACACCTGGTAAATCTCCTCATAACGAATGTGCCGCCCCTCTTGCACAATCGTCTGCCCGTTAACCACCACCGTATCAACCGCCCTCGGCGTAGCCCCAAACAGAACCCCATCGACCAACAGATCATTTGGCACCGCCGCGATGCTCGGATCATCCGCCTTGAGCGTAACTGTGTCCTCGACCCAGACCTCACCCAGCCCGATAGCCTGATAGCCGCCGACTGTAGCCAGCCACAGCAGTTCCGGTGCCTCAGCCGCAACGTGCCGCGCTTCTGTACGCGAGCGGTCATCCAACTCGACCGCCCGGACTTCCTCAAAAGCGTCGCTCCCCGCGTGGCTGTCGACGCCCACGCACAGCCTGGCTCCCGCCCGCACCAGGGCCGCTGTCTCCGGTAAGCCGTCGCCCAAATCGCGCTCGGTGGTGCGACACAGGCACACAAACGCTTCCGCCGCACCCAGCGCCGCAATCTCATCCGGCGTCAGGTGCGTGGCGTGGATACCCACAAAGCGATCATCCAACACCCCGGCCTCGGCCAGCAGTTCGACCGGTCGCCGCCCGTATTCGGCCAGACAT
>JAGRBY010000007.1 GCA_020433835.1 Anaerolineae bacterium
CCATACTATGGTGCTGGCCTTAAGTGATTTGGGGTTAAACAGCTGTTACCACCTCGACGACAGCGAACAGGCAGAGACCTACTGCCGCCAGGCGTTGATGATTGCCCGCGATATTAAAGATCGCTATAGCGAAGGCTACAGTTCGGCTCGCCTTGGTCTTATCCTGGCTTACAGCGGTGATCTTCCGGCCGCAGCCGAAGCTTACCGCCGCGCCATTCATCTACGCCGCAAACTTGGCCAAGATAATGTTGCCATTTTTGATCTGGCCGAGTTGGCCTGGGTAACAATGCGGCGTAAACAGACAGCTCAGGCCCTGGCTCAGGTCGATGAAATTTTGAATTGGCTTGAGATAAACGACACGACCTACTTTAACGAACTGCCGCGTGTTTACTGGCGCTGCTATCAAGTTTTGCAAGCAACCCACCCAACCGCCCCTCCCCTGCAGTTGAAGAAGATGGGCGTTCTGGATGCCACCTACAACGTCTTACAAAACCGGGCCAACCGCATAGAAGACGAGCATCTGCGGCGCAGCTATTTGGAACAGGTAGCCATCCATCGAAAAATCACCCAAGCCTGGCAAGCGGAACAATAAAACGCTTAGCGAGTCACTGCTGAACCTTAAATCCCCCCACCAATAGCCTCCAAACAACACCCTTTCCGGCTTTCATCTATCAGAACGGTTCGATATATTTGGCTGCCTGAATCACTGCGATTCGAACGGCCCGCCGTATCGACCCCAGAATGCGTTGAACCGGCAAACTCCGAAGATCAAGTGGTTTCATTGAAAACCCGAATACATGGGCGTCATACCGACCGGGTGATGCCCCCATCAACGCGAATATTCTGGCCGGTGATATAGCCTGCCCCTGGCGAAAGCAAAAACTGCACGGTTTGGGCGATTTCCTCAACCGTGCCGTAACGGGCCATCGGAATGCGGGCGCGGCGCTCCTCCGTCTCCGGCAGGCTGTCGATAAAGCCGGGCAGGAGGTTGTTCATGCGGATGTTGTTCGCCGCGTAGGTATCGGCATAGAGTTTGGTGAAGCCGGCCAGCGCGGCTCGCATCGCCGCTGAAACGGGGAAGGTCGCTTCCGGCTCGAAAACGGCGTAGGTTGAGATATTGACGATGGCACCGCCGCCCTGAGCCTGCATAATCGGCGTGACCAGGCGAGCCATACGTACAACGTTGAGCATCACCAGATCCAACCCGGCGTGCCAATCTTCATCGGGGATGTCCAGCAGCGGGCCTTTGGGCGGGTGGCCGGTATGATTGACTACGGCGTCGATGCGACCATAGCGTTCCATGGTTTGATCAACCAACTTCTGCAAATCGGCAACGCTCGTTACCGAGCCGGTCAGCCCCACCCCGCCAAGCGACTGGGCTAACTCCTCAGCCGCCCCGGATGGCGACATCAGAGCGACAGTGTATTCATTAGCGGCCAGTTCGCGAGCGATGGCAGCCCCCATCCCCCGACCGGCAGCGGTGATAATAGCAACTTTTTGAGACATGGAAAATTCCTTTTGTAAACGTTTACAATATGCCTATAACGGATAACAGAGAGGTAGAGGAGATAAAGAGATGAGGAGATTAGGAGATTTCTGTGGTCAATCTCTAATCGCCTAATCGCCTAATCTCCCACCCTTGTTAATTTCGTTTTTGGGTTTGATGGCTATACGTACTTTCGAAAATTTTGTCGGCGTTAGCGGCTTCGAAGCCGTCGCGGCGATGTTCGCGCCGAATTTGGTCTTGAGGCAGATTAGCAAATTGCGGCAGCACGCGTCGCTCGGCGAACTCGACGTAGGAGCCGGAGATGCGATGGGTTTCCAGGCCGCCATGACCATCGGCAAATTGGGCATCGACCATTTCAGCCACGGTCGAGCTTTGGATCAGGTTGCCGTCGTCGCTGACTTTGGCTTTGCCGCCGGAATCGTTGAGCTTGAAGCCGTTGGCCTCCAGAAAATCGTTGTATTGGGCGATGGTGTTATAGCCGTCCGGCAGGTTGTGAACGCTGACGGTAAAGTGGTTGAGGTAATAGCGGTTGTAAATGACCCAGGCGGCGTACTCACTCTCCTGGCCGAGGCGTTGGTAGTCCTCCCAAGTCGGCGTGCGCCAGAGCGGCTGGTGCAAAAAGGCATCGACCGCGTAGCCATCATTGAGGTTTACAGCATCGACCGGGTCAGATGAAACCTCATCGGTATAGGATTGAATGATGTGTTGCGCTTCCGGCGAAAGCTCAGGCACGCGCAGTTCGCTGATGAAAATGCGGGGATAACCCGGCTCCGGCGGAGCGTACCAGTAGGCGTTCAGTTTTTTGTGGGCAAAGTTGTAGCGGTCGCGCCGCTGGTAGCCGTAATGCAAAAAAACCTTCTCCAGCGAAGCGATACCCAACTGCGGCACGCCCATCGTTCGGAAGGCGATGTGGTCGTTTTCGATCTCGTTACCGGAACCGATTAGTCCGGCATCAACCATCGTCTGAATAATCGCGGCCACATCCGGCACGCGCTCTTGATAACGGCGCATCAAACCGTCCAGTACGATGTCGAGTGTTTCGAGTTGGGGTTGGGTTTGTACAAGCGATGACATGAGATATCTCCTATGAGCACTAACGGGAGCAATCGGTAGGAGCGAGGCAACTCTAACGGAAGCCGCTTTTATAAACCAAGTTCTCATTGAGTTGCCTCGCCCCTACGTCGCTCCGATATTTTGGATTTTGTGCCAAGTGGCACAGTACGTATAGGCAATATAGGTCTGTATCTGACGGAAGTCAAACTTATTGAAAGTTAGAGAGTTTGTAGAGTTTTTGGAGTTCGTAGAGTTTTTGGAGTTCGTGGAGTTGGAGCGTTTGGTTTAATGGAGATAGTTGTTCAAAGGGAGTGAACTATTTAGCTTTCCTGTTTGGTCAAGGTATAATGCTGTCATAATGCACGAACTGCCTGTTACGCAAGGAATATTATCTGTGGTGTTGGAGACTGCCGAGCAGCACGGCGGTCATCGCATTACGGCCATCAATTTGGTTATTGGCGATTTGGCCAGTATTGTTGATGACTCGGTTCAGTTTTATTTCGACGTGTTGAGCGCGGGTACGCTGGCCGAGGGAGCCAAACTGAACTTCAAACGGGAAGCGGCCAACGCGCGATGTTTGGAGTGCGGCCATACGTATACCGTTACACCGCCGCTCGATCCGTTTTGTCCGCAGTGTGACAGTGCGTTTTTACAGATTAGCGGCGGTAAAGAATTTTATATCGACAGCATCGAGGTGGATGATGAAGATTCCCGTAGTTAAACAGATTTTAACCGGCAACGATCAAATCGCGGCAGAAAATGAAAAAACGTTTCGCGAGAATGGCGTATTCGCCCTCAATCTGATGGCCGCGCCGGGGGCAGGCAAAACCACGTTTATATTGGCAACTATCGACCATTTGCCGGACAGCATCCGGCCCGCCGTTATCGAGGGTGATCTGGCCTCGACGATTGATGCCGATACGATTTCGCAGCGGGGCGTGCCGGTCATCCAGATCAACACCGGCGGCGGCTGTCATCTCGATGCGCCGATGATCCGCGACTCGCTGCCGCATTTCGCGTTGCGCGATATCGACCTGCTTTTTGTTGAAAATGTCGGCAATCTGGTTTGTCCCTCCAATTTCAATCTCGGTACGGCGCTGTCGGTCGTCGTGTCCAGCACGGCTGAGGGTCACGATAAACCGTATAAATATCCCGGCATCTTCGCCACGGCTGATGTGGTTATCCTGACCAAAGCTGATATTTTGGAAGTGTTTGATTTTGATCTGGCGTTTTTCGAGCGAGGTTTGAAGGCGGTTAATCCCGCTGCGCCGCTTTTTGTACTATCAGGACGGACCGGAAAGGGAATTGAGGCTTGGATAGAGTGGTTGATAGGTCAAATATCAATAATAAGCCTTGAGTAATAGTAGATGGGAAAGAACCAAGATGACAACAGAACAAAAATTGCCGCCTATACATCCCGGCGAAATATTGCTTGAAGAGTTCATGAAGCCTATGGGACTAAGCCAGTATCGTGTGGCAAAAGATATTCATGTTTCGCCCCGCCGCATCAACGAGATAGTTCATGGCAAAAGGAATATTAGTGCCGACACGGCCTTACGGCTATCGCGCTACTTTGGTTTATCCGAACGATTTTGGATGAATTTACAAAGTCGGTACGATCTGGAAATAGAAAAGGATCGATTAGCGGGGCGCTTGGAAAAAGAAGTAAAAGTATATTCTGCGGCGTAATAAATTACGGTCAATCAGTAGAATATGAGGCAAGGTTCCTCGAACTTTATTCTATAAGTTCGCTAAAATCTCCTGCAAGTCCTCATCCAACGGAGCCTCAAACTGAAGCGGTTCGTCGGTGCGCGGATGCTGGAATGACAGCCGCCAGGCGTGCAGAAAGTGACGCTTTAACCCCAGCCGGTTGCGACGACGACCATAAACTGTGTCGCCCACCACCGGGCAGCCGAGCCAGGCTAAATGGACGCGAATTTGATGCGTTCGGCCTGTTTCCAGACCAATTTCTAACAAACTGTATTCATCAAACACCTCCAGCACGCGAAAGCGGGTTCGAGCCGGTTTACCGTCGCTGCGGGGCGCAAATTTTTGGCGATGACGAGAATCGCGACCCAACGGCACGTCGATGACGCCTTCAAGCGCTTCGGGGTGACCGAATACCAGAGCCAGGTAGATTTTTTCAACCGTTCGAGCCTTGAACTGTTTTTGAAGGCTGCGAAGCGCTTCCGAAGTACGGGCGATAACGATCAAACCGGAGGTATCCTGATCAAGCCGATGGACGATGCCGGGTCGATTGGTTGAGTCGGCGTTTTGTGATGTCATCTCGATAAGATCAGGATAGCGGGCCAGTAAGGCATTGACGAGTGTGCCGCTGTCGTGGCCCTGAGCCGGGTGAACGACCAGGCCGGCGGGTTTATTGACCACAATCAGATCGGCGTCTTCAAACACAATATCCAGCGGAATATCTTCGGGGATAGGGCTATCGGGTTTTTCGGCGGGGAATTGGATGGTTATGAGGTCGCCCGGTTGAACGGCGCTGTTCGGTTTAACCGGACGGTTTGCGACTAAAACTTTATGATCTTGTATCAGTTTTTTGAGTTGCGAGCGCGATAATTCGGGAAATTCCTGCGCGAGATAGTGATCGAGGCGCGGGGCCGACCGATCGGCTTGCACATGAATTTGGCGCTCGGCAGACATAAGAAATTAAGACTGCTGCTGTTTACGAACTTTATCAAGAGCATGGAGAGCAATACCGGAGCGTGCACCGCCCGATTGTTGAAACGCCCGCCGCCGTTGAACCAGACGGTGTTCAACCAACAACTTTACCGGCAAAGACTGACGATCAACATGCGCGGTCGATCGCTGACGAAAACCAAAGACCAGGTGACGTACCCGCTGGCCAAGTTCACCAGCTTTTTGCCCATAGTTTTTGATGGTGTCAGAAACCTTTCCGCGCAGTATAGTTGGGTCAAGTCGTTTCTTCATACACGTTCTCCTTTTGACAAGCTAGGGTCCTGCTTTGACGAGGCCGGATGTTCCTCCAGATCCCACAAATGATAGGCTAAAATCGCCACACCCAGCACAATAGAAACATCAGCAATGTTAAAAATAGGCCAAAAGCCAACATCCACAAAATCAACCACATAGCCTCGAATAATACGATCGAGCAAATTACCCATAGCACCACCTAACTGTAAACCCAGGCTCATTCTGATCCAAAAGTTTTCCGTAGGCAATTGGTGGTGAAAAGCAATTATGCCGGTAATCACCACAAAAGCAATGACAATAAAAACCAGACCCAATTGCGCAAACATACCAAAGGCCGCCCCGGTGTTGGTAATAAACGTAAACTTAAGCAGACGGTCCAAAGCCGGGTACAGGCTCAACGAGCCTTCCAAGGGAATATGCTCTACAACCAAAAATTTGGCCACTTGGTCGAGTGCAAAAACAATGGCCGCAATTCCAATAATGGATGCTAACGGCCCCCCTGTTTGTGTTGATTGTGTTGTTGGTTTGCTGATGGAAAAAACCTCTGTTACCCCTACATCAAATTGTAACCGAAAAAAACAGAACAACAACCAGCCATTTGTCCTACCCAAACCGACATTGTACACATTTCTCCAAAAATGACCAAAGGTTGTCATCAAAGCGGGGCGGTGTTAGAATCCGGCTTTATCTACTGCCCGGAGATAGCGTGTTGAACCAACCCACTAACCGATCCTTATTTTGGATTATTGCTTTGTTTGCCCTTTTGCCGATTTTAGCTTTTCCGGAAATCATTTTTGGCCGGCAAACGCTTTATTGGTCAGATTTAAGCTGGATGCATTATCCCCGCCATATTTTTGCCGCCAATGAATGGTTGGCCGGGCGCGTTCCACTGTGGGATCCCTACCAGCACAACGGCTTGCCCTTTCTGGCCGAAACCCAAGTCGGTGCCCTGTATCTATTCAGCGTCATTTTTCTAAGCCCGCTTTCGCCGTCGCTGGAGTTATCGCTGTTTATTGTGCTTCACTTTTCATTGGCCAGCGCTTTTACGTTTATTCTGGTCCGATCATTAGGACTAAGCCTCATGCCATCGGTATTGGCCGGGTTAGCGTTTGGGATGGGTGGTTTTTTGATGGCCCAGGTCTCTAACCTCAACATTATGACCGGAGCCACCTGGCTGCCGCTGATTCTCTACGGCATTATCCGAGCCGGTCGAGAGCGGAGTTGGTTGAGCGCCATGTTGGCCGGCATTCCTTTAGCCTTGCAAATTTTTACGGCACAACCCCAAGTTGTTTTTTATACGCTCGTTACGGTTGGTGGCTATGCGATATACCGAATAGTTGCCGATTGGTTTACCCCATCCCAGGCATCTAAGCCCCGTTTACACTATGCAATTCAAACTATGGGGTTAGTCATCGTTACCATTTTAACCGGCCTTTTGCTGGCTGCACCGCAGTTGTTACCAACTTTGGAGCTGCAGCAGCTTTCGGTTCGCTCGGAAGAGCAAGATTTTGGGTTCTTGGTAAAAAATTCGCTGCCGCCATTGATGTGGCTCAACCTCGTGTTGCCGAGCGCGTTCGGCAACAACGTTACCGGCTTTGAAGGCGGCGATCCTTTTCAGGAAGATTTCATCTACATCGGACTGATTCCCCTGCTGTTAATACCGCTCAGCTTCAGTCGCCCTTTACGTCGCGACACCGTTTTTTGGGTATTATTGATCATCGGGGGGGCGATTCTGGCTATGGGCCGCTACACGCCTTTATATGAAGATGTCATTCAATATCTGCCGGGCTTCGCGCTGTTCCGAATTCCGGCCCGCTGGCTGATGGTAGTCAATTTGGCACTGGCTGTTCTGGCCGGTTACGGGCTGGAGAACCTGCTCAACGCGCCAAAGTCACGCACCAAGGCGGCGGCGCTTGTGGTGAGTGGTCTGGGGGTGGCTGTGGGCTTGAGTCTGGCCTGGATTTTTCGCGAGAATCTGATCGATTGGACGCGAGGCGGCTGGTCAGATACCAGCCGTAAATTGCTGCGTGTCTTTTTTGAAAAAGGATTTACACTGGAAACAGGGTATCAAAACCGGCTGCTGCTTGGCTGGATCTATTGGATAACCACCCCCATCGTGTTGACAATCGTCAATATTGTTTTGACAACGGCAATTTTTGGCTTGTATGCCCTCAATCGCTTCTCGACAGCCACATTAGGGCGACTGGTGGTAGCTGCCGTTGCTATCGATCTGGTTATCGCCGGCGGGACAACCGTCAATCCCACGCAGCCGGATTCGTGGTGGCATCAGTTATCGGGCGGGGCCGAATACGTGTTGGAACATATCGACGGCACGCGCGTGTTCCCGCTGGGCATGGGCAGCGAGCAAGCCACAGTTAGCCAACTGGGGCAATATTTTCCGTCGGTATACCGGGTGCGGAGTGCCGGGGGACACGGCTCATCGCTGATGCTGGAGCGCACCCAAGTTTTTATGGGCGATGCCCATCCGGTGCAAGCTATTCGGGCGCTGGGTGTTCGCTATCTCCTTACGGAAGGCCTGATGGGGGCCGATGCCGCCTCTACCTATCCTATCGCCTATAGCGATGCCAACAGCTTTGTTTACGAAAACAAAACGCCGCTGCCGCGTGCATTTGTCGTTCACGATGCTATTCAGGTTGACACGCCCGAAGATGCGATGGCCTATTTTGAGACCGTCGCCGTCGATCCCAGTCAAACGGTGGTGCTGGAAACCAACGGCAACGCCCCTCATCCGGCTGCGGCATCGACCCCCAGCCGGGCTGAAATCATCCATGAAAATCCTCTGGAAGTTGACATCGAAGTCAAGGCCGCAGCCGATGGTTATTTGGTCTTACTCGACACCATCTATCCGGGCTGGGTCGCCACGGTCGATGGGCAACGGCAAACGATCTATGCGGCTAATTATATCAGTCGGGCCGTTTTTGTGCCGCAGGGACAGCACACCGTGCAATTCAGCTACCGCCCCCTAACTTTTCGAGTGGGCATCTGGCTGTCGGCCATCGCGCTGCTGATAATGGCTGTTATGGGTGTGATTGATAACCAGAATATGTTGAGTAGTTATAAGTCAAGCTGGACAAAGACTCGCGCTTATGATAAACTCGTAATTAATAAAAACCTCAGGCTGTAATTTTAACTGCTGGTGAGCATACGCCCAAACACAAGGACACATGCACGTACAATACAACCTGAACAACTCCTTTTTAACAATCTCAACACGCTATCTACAGTTTCTATTTCCATAAGACGACTTGAGTATTTTTAACATGAGGGTTCAATGAGTAGCAAAACACGCATTTTATGTATAGATGATGAACCAGGCGTGGTTGAGCTCGTCAGCCTTATTTTACGAGCACCGGATGTTGAAGTAGAGGGTGCGAACAGCGGAGCGGCCGCGTTAGAAATTATGCGCCAATCCCCCCCTGATGTCGTACTACTTGATATTATGATGCCCGAGATGGATGGCTGGGAAGTGTACAAAGAGATGCAAACCGATGCACATCTCAAAGCTATCCCGGTAATAATTGTCACAGCCAGAAACAGCTCATTTGAAGAGATTATTGCTCGCGAACGAGCCGGGGTTAGTGATTATCTAACCAAGCCGTTCCTGCCCAACGATCTCAGAAAAAGCTTGGCTCAAGTGCTGAATGCAGCTAAACAGTAGTTTGGAAATGCCTATGTCTGACAAAAAGCGCATACTTTGTATTGAAGATGAAGCAGAAATGATCGATCTAACCCGCCTCGTCTTAGAACGAGAAGGATTTGAGGTTCTGGGAGCCGTCGGCGGCTCTGAAGGGTTGGATATCATCCGGCGAGAAAAACCGGATTTGGTACTGCTCGACCTCATGATGCCCGATATTGACGGCTGGGAAGTGTATCGCCAAATGAAGGCCCAACAAGAATCGGCCCACATTCCGGTGATTGTTGTTACGGCCAAGGCACAGAGCATTGATAAGGTGCTGGGGCTACAGGTCGCTAAGGTAGATGATTACATCACCAAGCCTTTTGGGCCACAAGAATTGTTAAGCAGCATCAATCGTATTTTAAATAACAACTCTCACTAACCCGACCTCTCTCTTTCTTCGACTTCTTTTTTGATTTTGCCCAAACGCCCGAGTAAATTATAATATTCTTTGTTATGTATGCCCCGGTAGCTCAACGGATAGAGCAACTGCCTTCTAAGCAGTAGGTTAGAGGTTCGAGTCCTCTCCGGGGTGCTTGCATTTTAAACACGCGGTATCCCCTTTTTATCCCATATTTTGCCCATTGTTTCTAACACCAGGTCATCCCCGGCTGTGTTAGGTACTTAGATACATCTTCCCCTTACTGCCTGGAGGTTTTATGTTCGGTGAAATGTTCAAACAAACAAAAATTAAAACGACGGCGGCTGAGATCAATCTGGTTCACGGCGGGAGTGGACAGCCGCTGCTTTTAATGCACGGTTATCCGCAAACACACGTCATGTGGTATCAAGTTGCGCCCCGGCTGGCCGATCATTTCCACGTCATCTGCCCCGATCTGCGCGGTTACGGCGACAGCTCTAAACCCGAAACCACTTTCGATCACGCGCCTTATTCCAAACGCGCGATGGGTCAGGATATGGTCGAGATTATGGCAGCGCTGGGCTACGATCGATTTTACGCTGCCGGCCATGATCGTGGCGGGCGCGTTCTCCATCGCCTTATTCTCGATCACCCGGAGCGGGTTGAAAAAGCTTGCGTGATGGATATCGCCCCCACCTATTATATGTTCAAGCACACCGACCAAGCTTTTGCAACGGGTTACTATCATTGGTTCTTTCTCATCCAGCCCGAAGGTTTGCCTGAAAAACTCATCGGAGCCGATCCGGGCTACTATCTTACGGAAAAATTAAGACGCTGGAGCGGCCCCGATGCCTTCTTCGGTCCCAAAGCCGTTCGTGAGTATATCCGCTGTTTTGAAGACCCGGCTATGATTCACGCCACCTGCGAAGATTATCGAGCCGCCGCCAGCATCGATCTACAGCACGATGAGGCCGATATGGACAAAAAGATAACGTGTCCACTGTTGGTGTTATGGGGTCAACTCGGCTTTGTCCATCGCACCTATGATGTTTTGGCCGCCTGGCGCGAGCGAGCCACGCAAGTTGAAGGCTATGCCTTGGACTCGTGCGGCCATTTTCTGCCTGAAGAACGCCCCAACGCCGTTTATGGGGCTTTAATGAAATTTTTCCAAAAGTAAGCAACGGAGCTGCCCATGAGCCACTTCTTCGCCTACCTGGCTAAAATGAAATTTATTCAACGCTGGGGCTTGATGCGCAACACCCGCTCTGAAAATATCCAGGAACACAGTGCCCAGGTGGCGATGATCGCCCACGGGCTGGCCGTTATTAAAAATCGAAAGTTCAACGGCCAGGTCGATCCCGAGCGCGTCGCAACGCTGGCCCTATTTCACGACGCCAGCGAAGTCATCACCGGCGATCTCGCCACCCCAATAAAAAATTTCAATCCCAAAATTAAAACCGCCTACGGAGAAATCGAAATTGTCGCCCGCCAAAAACTGTTCGATATGCTGCCCGAGGCGCTAAAACCCGACTACGAAACACTCTTCTTCAAACAAGAGGTCGATGCCGAGCATTGGCACTTGGTGAAAGCCGCCGACAAAATTTGTGCTTACCTGAAATGTCTGGAGGAACTCAAAGCCGGCAACGAAGAATTTTCAAAAGCCGCTCGAGTCATCGGAGAAGATATTGCCCAACTCGATGGTCCGGAAATTGCATACTTTATGGAACAATACGT
Organism: Anaerolineae bacterium; assembly: GCA_020433835.1. The sequence goes on from JAGRBY010000007.1 coordinate 11,305, forward strand.
GCCCAGCTTTGCTCTAACCCTGGATGAACTCAATTAAAAAGCCGGACAGAAATTCTGCCCGGCTCATTCAAGGAGGAAGAGAAAATACTAGCCTTTTGAAAAAGCTTGTATCGCCTGTGTCACCTTAATAGACGCAGCCCCTCCTCGATTCTTACATCCCTTAATACAAAATAATCGATAGAATTACCAAGATTTGGTTTACGCTTTGGCGGTTTCTTTTTGGCGAAACACATCGAGCTGCCCCTGAGCAAACATCAACTCCGCGTTCAAGACCGAGCCACCGGCAGCACCACGAATCGTATTGTGGGCCAGCGCCACAAAACGGTAATCCATTACATCACAGGGGCGAAGTCGCCCTACCGTGGTGGCCATACCCCGACCTGCGTCCCGATCGAGGCGCGGTTGCGGTCGATTGTGTTCGGACCGGATGACCAGCGGCGGCTGTGGGGCAAACGGTAAGTTTAGCTGCTGGGGCAGCGGATCCCACGTTTGCCAGGCTTCTAAAATATCCCCCAGCGTCGGTTTGTTTTTGAAACTGACCGATACCGTCACCGTATGCCCATCGCTCACCGGCACACGATTACAGTGAGCGCTGATGCGGATGCCGGCCATCTCAACTTCCTGGCCGTTCGAGATGCCTAACATCTTATTAGGTTCTTTGCCCATTTTGACCTCTTCGCTTTCGGCCACAAACGGTAAAAGATTATCGATGATATCCAGGCTGGGCACGCCGGGGTAACCGGCCCCCGAAACCGCTTGCATCGAGGTGACGATGACTGAGTCCACCCCAAATTTCGTGTGCAGCGGAGCCAGAGCCATGGTCATGGGGATAGACGTGCAATTGGGATTGGTTACGATAAAACCGCGCTCGAAACCTTGGGCCGCCTGCTGCGTTGCGAGTAAATCCAGATGTTCTGGGTTTACCTCAGGGATCAACAGCGGGACATCGCTGTCCATGCGGTGGGCACCGGCGTTGCTGAAAACGCCATAACCGGCTGCCGCATACTGCGTTTCCCATTCTCGCGCCGAATCCGTCGGCAAAGCCGAAAAAACCAGCTCACAATCCAAATCCGTAGACATTTCCTGTATAGTCATAGACGCCAAATGGTCAGGCATAGGCTGAGTCAAAATCCAGTTGGTGGCCTCTCGATACGTTTTGCCGGCCGATCGCTCTGAAGCCGCCAAAACGACTAAATCGAAATAGGGATGATCGGTTAAAAGTTGGGCAAACCGCTGTCCAACCGCGCCCGTAGCGCCTAATACACCTACTTTTATTTTTTGCATACCTATGCCTCCATAGTGAGTAAATCTATATTTTCTTGGTTTACAAGATTGATCGCGTTGAGTTGGAGAGTAATTAGTAAACGATTATTAGAGATTGAAAAAGGTGACAGTCACTTGAATACCTCAAATCGACCTATTTGGGCTAATCCAAGGCCGATTTACAACCAATAAGTGACTGTCACCTAACTTTTGTCCTTACCATTTACTGTTTAACCCTTACTCAATCCAAATGCATTCAAATTTTCCTTTAATGCGCTTTCGTCAACCGCTTCTCGATTTCCGTTTGGACAGCAGCTAACGTCGGCTCGACCCGCACCGGTTGGTTGGCCAGTTTGGCATTGGGCCATTTGCCGGTGTGATAATCGACTGTGGCGGTAGGGTCTTTCAGCAGATTCCCGGTCAGAATACCGACCACCGTTTCATCGGGCGAAATGGTGCCGTTATCAACCAACTTACGCGCTCCGGCAACCGAGGCCGCCGATGCCGGCTCACAGCCGATGCCGGTACTGTCGATGAGCGCCTTGGCATTCATAATTTCCTCATCCGTCACCGAAATGGAGACGCCGTTAGTCCATTTCAGCGCCCGAATCGCCCGCTCGTAGCTGACCGGGTTACCGATAGAGATGGCGGTGGCAATCGTGTTGGCTTTCATCGATTTGTGCTCAGCAAATTGGGTTAAAAAGCTTTGATAGAAAGGACTGGCTCCTTCGGCTTGAATGGTCGCTAGACGCGGCAGATGATCGATTAAGCCCAAGGCCTGGGCCTCGTGGAGCGCTTTACCGAAGGCGGCGGTGTTACCCAGATTGCCGCCCGGCAGCACAATCCAATCGGGCGGATTCCAATCGAACCCTTGCAAGATTTCAAAAACAATCGATTTTTGGCCCTCCAGCCGGAAGGGGTTGAGCGAGTTGAGCAGGTAGATACCCAGTTGATCACAGACCTGCTGCACCAACCGCATCGCATCGTCGAAATCGCCGTTGACCTGTAACGTATGGGCGCCATAAGCCAGAGCCTGGGCCAGTTTACCGGCCGCAATTTTACCGGCGGGAATAAAGACAAAGGCGGGAATACCGGCTCGGGCGGCATAAGCGGCCATCGACGCCGAAGTATTGCCGGTCGATGCGCACGCGACCGCCTGGGCGCCCATCAAAACCGCCTGTGTCACTCCGACTGTCATACCGCGATCCTTAAAGGAGCCGGTCGGGTTTTCGCCTTCGTGTTTCAAATAAAACGCGTCGATGCCTACCCATTCGGACATGCAGGGATGCTCGTAGATGGGCGTGTTGCCTTCCGGGCGCGAGACAATGCTGTTAACCGGCGCGGGCAGAATGAGTTCTCGATAGCGCCAGACGCCGGAATCGGTTACGGGATCGGTCTGGGGGCCGGGCGCGTGCCTGACCCGTTGGTCGAACAATTGGCGTGTTATGGTGGTGCGCAACGTATCGAGATCGTGCGCCACGTCGAGCAGCAGGCCGCTATCGGATAGATAACGAATTTGGCCGGCGGGATAGCTTTCCTGACCGTCAATAGAGCGTAAGGAAATGGTGGACAGGGCTTCGTTTAATGTTTTTTCGGAGAGCATGTTCTTTTCCTAACTGGCGATGGGCAGCCTAGGCTTCGTCATCATCATAGGCATCGTCGTCATCGTCATAATAATCGTCATCATCGTCGTCTTCATAACCGACATCGTCATTGTAAACGTTTTCAGACTCAAATTCAGCATCGGTTTCTTTTTGGCCCCAGCCGAGGCGATAGAGCCAAACCAAGCCGGCCATCATAGCCCCAACAAAGGCCAACCCTAACCCTCCAATACAGCCCAGCGTACCGACCGTATTGAGTGATAGCGGCATTGCGCTCGATGCTTCGGCATCGCCCGCCAGAGCCAAACTGCTGCCGGGCGAACGCAAGGTGGGCGAAGGACGCGGCGGCGATGTGGCCGTCGGCGGCGGTATGTTGGTTGGGGTTAAGGTTGGCGGCGGCGGTATGGGTGTGTTGGTTGGCTCCGATGTCGCCGATTCGGATTGCTCGGTCGGTTCGCCGGTGGCCTCTTCTGTGGGTTCTGCGGCAGCGTCGTCAGACGATTCTTCAGCGACATCCGCTTCTTCAACCGCTTCATCAGATGCCTCGGCTTCTGCTGCCTCGTCGCTCACGGCCGGCTCTTCGGTTGACTCAACCTGGGCCAGGCGTTGCAGTTCGCCGGTCTCCGGCTCTTCTGTGGGAGCCGGCGTATCGGTTGGCGGAACAGGCGTTGCGGTCGGTTCTTCTGTGGGGGCGGGTTCTTCAACCGCAATCGGTTCGCCACCAACAGGCTTGAGGCCGAGGTCATCGATCCAAAACTTATCGTTGCTGGGCGGTATGGGGAAGCCTTGTTCCGAGGCACGCAGCTTCCAGGTATCATCGATGCGTAAAAACACGGTGATGGTATCGGCCTGGGCGGTGACGGTTACGTACTCAACGTTGCAGATTTTACAGTCGTTGCGCCAGTTATCCTCTGACCACACCACGTTAGAGGAGGTGGAATCGGTGCCGCCGAAGGGATCGATGCCGATGCGCCGGCCAATACCGCCGGTTGCTTTGTTAATTGAGGCGTCGTTGACCAATGAGTCGAACACGAGCCAGACGATATTGGCGTAATAATTGCGCCCCTTTTCAACGGATACCTGCTGCTTGATACCCCCAATAAAATGATTGGCACTGACAATGTAAGCCGCCGGACAGAGGGGAGCGTGACATTCGCCCCCGCCTTGCAGCACGCTGATATCGGCACTACCCGTTTCTAAGAAAGGCTCCCAATGGTTTAAGCCCTGACTAAAGTCGCAATTCTGGAGAATATTTTCTGATTCCTGGCAGACATCCGGAAAGTCTTGAGCGTAGTTCATGGGTTGTGGTTGCAGAACAAGCAGGCACAGCAGCAAAAATAGCCCTTGCAAACCAACTTTTAGAACAATTTTGTTTCGTACATTTCCCATAAAAAATCGCATTTCTTCCATAAAATAATAGGGTACTATGTTTGCACTTTTTTAGAAACCAGGGTTTTGATACCGCATTGATACCCTTTTGCGGCAAAAAACGCTCTTTTTAACGCTAAAAACCCTGGTTTCTTGCCTAATACTTTAAAGTGCAAAGGTCGTGAATAGGTTTAACTCTCAAACAAGCTGTGCAGTATACTCTAAGCGATAGGAGAGTGCAAGTAAATTTGAAATAAAAAACCGGCCACATATTCTTCCGTGGCCGGTTTGTTGCGTGTTCTTGTTCTTATCGTTACTGCTTTTATCGCCTCATTGGGTTAGGCGGGTAACGGACAAACACGTCTCAGCCACAGACACAGCACCCGTAGTGCCGGTTGTAGTTGTTAAGCAACCGGTAGTTGTGATGAACGTTAATGGTGTGACTTGGCAGACGTTTATGATTTTCATCTCAAAAAATTCAGTCTCATGACAATTTCTTTAATTCTATTCCTGCCGCGCTATTCGTCAAATTTGCAAAACGGGCATGCGCGTTAGTTTGACGGCGTCGGCGAAACTACCTGCGTGGCTATGGGTGTAGGCGGGTCGGTGGGTTTGGCAGTGGGCAGTTCCAGGTGCGGTCGAGGCGTTTCAGTCGCCGTGGCGGTTGCTTCGGCTGTCGGTGTATCGGTGGGCACAATCTCTTCGGTGGGCGGGCTTACAGCTTCGACCGATTCGGCCGGAACCGGATTTTCAACCGGATTTCCGTCATCGCCTCCCCCTAAAAATAGAGAGGCCGCGGCAATACCACCCAGACCCAATACAACAAAGAGCGCTACAATGAGAAGAATGATCAGCCGTAAATTGATGCCGCCACGGGCTTTGGTCTTGGGTTTTTTAGGTGTGCCGCCCATCGATCTGGGCATTTCCAGCTCTTCTTCCTCTTCTTCATCCGCGATCAGGAAATCATCAATGAAAGTAGCCGGTTCGGCTGTTTCTTCCAGAACATCACTCAGCATCTCTCCAGCATCGAAAGTACCGGCGCGTAAGGCATCCAGTCCTCGCTGAGCTACCACATTATTGGGGTTAATGGCTAGCACATTTTCAAGGCAAATTTCACGATCTTCATCGGATTCGACAACAGAGGTTAACCACAGCCAAATGTCCTCGTTTCCTTCGTCAACTTCAAGAAGTTCCTCAAGGATTTGGCGGCCTTCATCTCTATTACCCATTCTTATGTGTTGAATGGCTTCATCTAAGCTTGACATGCGGGGCTCCCCATAGATTTCTGTGTGGCGATGCTACTTTACATCGCATTATAGCACTAATGTCTCGCCTGTGACAAGTTATGTGAACTCACTTAGCTTTTTGGCTCGATGTCGATGGCACCCAGCGGGAAACTTTTTTCGAGCAAATCATCTGTCGAATCGTCAAGGGTCGGGTCGATCCAGGCCACATAAAGCTCAAAATGACCTATGGGGATTGGGGTGGTGATCGGCAAAGACACTTTATCTTGAAACCAATAATCGGTCGGCCATTGGTGGGTCGGCCACTGATCCGATATCGGCGCGATGAGCGGCCAACGATACTGTTCGACCTGAGATTGATCAACCAAGAAAAATTGCATCTGATAATCTCGCGCGGGCTGTTGCAACACCTGCCAATGCAACGCCGCTACAACCTCCTCCTCGGCGCGGACACTGCGCCGATTTAGATCGAACCCTCGGAGCGCAAGGCCGGTGGCGGAACGGGCAGCATCGGTTTCGAGCGGAACAGGGTTAGGCAATCGATCCGGGTTGATGGGACGGGGTTTGTGGGGCAGTTGGAGAAAAAGTTCGCCCAAGGAAATTTCCGAATCCCCATTTGAAGCGGGTAAGGCCTGGCCCAACTGCCGATCGACAACGGAGACCCCCAGAGGGTAAAGCTGAGGCGGTATATCGCCCGGCAAGTTAAAGGTAAGCTGTTGAAGGGCCACAACTCCCGGCTGCCAATCGTCGGGATCATAGCCGTTGCCATCTGCCGCCAGCCACAGGTGGCCTTGTCTATCGCGCATACGAACCAAAAAGGTGTAGTCGGTACCGGGCGGCAAAGTGCGCAGCGCCTGCCAACTGAGCAGCAGTTGAAACTGTCCCCCACCAACCGGCTCGCCCAAAATTTTCCAGCCCAGCAGGCGCAGATCACCGTTGACGATAGCATCGAGGCGGTTGAGATCGCTTTGAAACTGGCCTAAGGTGTTGGTTTCAGGCATTCGATAAAGGGCAAAATCCTGATTCGACTCAGCCGCGACCGGCTCAAGGAGTTCGTTCCAGGTTTCGGCGGCGGGCGCGGAGGCCGGGAAGATGTAGCGCGGCGATAGTTTGCTTTCGGCTGGGGGGAAAGCCAGCGTTTGGGTGCCATCGAACCAGAGCACAAACGGCGGCGACCCGGCAAAATGGAGCGCCAGGCGGAACGGATCGAGATCGCGATAATATTCGGCGGAAATCACGGGCAGGTCGGCGCTGTCGGAGTTTTTGAGATAGCGGGCGACGGCGGCAATATCCGCGCCATAGATGGATCGGGCCTGGGGCGCGTTGGCCCAACGGACAAAATAATCATAGGTGGTGTGGAGCGTGGTCAGCGCGAGCAAAACAAGCAGAAGGCTGAGGGGGATAGCATGGGAGAAACGTGGCGATAGGCGCTTGATTTTATCCCGATGCAAACGCCGATAGAGCCACTGAAGCAGTGTCACCAGGCCCACCGCCCAGATAATATAGACAAAAGGTAAAGCCCCTATCGTTCGCAAAAAGTGGGGGCTGTCGTCGGTGATGAAGTCGGGGAGAAGCATTAATACAAGGCTGCTCAACAGCAAAACCGCCGATCCGGCCCAGCGCCGAGAGCGCAACAGCCGCCACAGCATCAACCCCAGGCCAACATAAAAGATCAGGCCGTTGATCCAATCAAAAACGGGGCGACCGTTGAGGTTGTAGCGGTCGGTTGTATCGCCACGCACGGTAAACATGCCCAGCGTGCGCAGCGTGTTGTCAACAGTCGGCCCAAACTCGCCGTTGAGCAGATACGGGATGGTGGTTACCTGGCTGGAACGGCGGGTGAAGCTGTCTCGATTTTCGACAAAGTAGGAGACTAGCGGCGTAAATATCGCCGCCCAAATAATGAGATGGATCAGTAGCCCCAACCAATGCCAGCGTGTTACACGTCGACGCAGTAAAAAATAGCCAAAAATGGTGATGATGATCACCGGCACAAAGCGGCTGGACAGATAGGTATACATCGTCATGCCGGCCGCCAGGCCACTTAGGGCAAAGAGAAGCAGCGTCAGAAGGTGCGTACGGCGTGTTTTGCGCCCCTGGCTGGTCGAAGAAGCGGGTTCTGGGTTGGGTTTTGAAGAGAAGGTCAACGCCAACCAAAAAAGGTAGAGCGTAAGCAGCAGCAGCGGTGGCAGCAGTACCGCCCGCAGCGTGAGGCGGCTGACAAAAACGGCCCAAAAGGAGATACTGACACCGGCCATAGCCACCAGAGCAACTCGCCGATTGAAAAGTCGCGCGGTGAGTGGGTACACCAGAGCGACTGTGAGCATTCCGGCAAAAACATTGACCAGGCGCAGTTGAACCGGCCCGATGCCGAAAGCGCGAAAGGCTAACGCTTCCAGATAGATGATAAGGGGTTCGATGCCTTTGTTGATTTCGTAGAAGATGCGCGGCGATCCGTTAAGGGTCTCAATAGCGGTGACGCCGTTGTAGGCTTCGTCGTGAGAGAGGCCGGCCGGGATCTGCTCAAGGGCGGCCATACGCAGCGCAAACGCGATAAGCAAGAGCGCTATCACGATCAGATTGTGCTGTAGTTGGGTGGGCTGAAGCATTACGATTGCCTGACTTTACGGTCTCCAGGCAGGGGTTTGCTCATCGCGAGCCGGCGTGTTGGTTAAATTGGTCGCCACCGCCCCATCGAGCGTCGTTGCAAAGATGTCCCAGTTGCCTTCCCGGTTGGAATAAAACAAAATTTGTTGTCCATCGGGTGACCAGGTGGGGCCGTGATCGTCGGCCAAAGGCAGGTTGGTGATATTGCGAGCAACGCCGCCGACAGCATCGACTACATAAATTTCAACATTACCGTCGCGATTGCTTTCAAAAGCGATCTGCGTGCCGTCGGGCGACCAGGCCGGGGCCAGATCGTTTTCGGGGTCGGTGGTTACCTGGCGGATATCGCCCCCGTCGATCGTCATGTAGTAAATATCCCAGTTGCCGTTGGCTTTGCTGTTAAAGGCAAAACGGCTGCCGTCGGGCGACCAGACCGGCGAGAGATTGCCGTTGCCGTCGTTAGTGACCTGCACAACGGTATCGGCACAAGTCGATGGTTCGCTCACGCAGCTGGTGTCCATAATGTAGATTTCCCAACTGCCATTTCGGAAGGAAGAGAAAGCCAACCGTTGACCGTCGGGTGACCAGGCCGGAGTCCAATCGTCGGCCGGATGGCGGGTAACGTTAGCCAGGTTTTGGCCGTCACTATCCATAATATAGATTTCGCGATCACCGTCACGGCGGGAGACAAACGCGATTTTTTGGCCATTCGGTGACCAGATGGGGCCGGTATCGTCACCGCCTTCGGGTGAGATAGGTGTCGGCTCAGAGCCATCGGCATTCATCACGTAGATGAGCCAGCTTTGGTCGACATCGCGTCCCATAAAGGTGATCGACGGCAGCATTTTGGCGATAACCAACGGGGCCGTCGGGGTAGCGGTTGGAGCCGGGCCGGGCGGAGTCGGTGTGACATCTGCCTCAGCGCCGGTCTCGAGACCGGCATCGGTGAGGGGGGTGATCTCATCGGCATTGCTGGAAGCGGCTGCGGCTGGTGCGGTTGCGGTGGGCGGCTGCTGCGAGATTAAGGGTAATGAGACCCCCAGCAGTTGGGCTGCGGCGAGACCACCGCCGGTTATCAAGGCACAGGCGACAATAAACAAAGCGGCGGCGACGGCTAACCAGGGAATTCTTCGGCTGCGGCTTGCGCGGCGAGGGCTGGCCAGCGACGGCGCGCCGGGCGAGATAGGCCGGGTGGTAAAGTTATCGGGCCGGCTGGAGCGCAGTTGGGCCGAAGCCCGGCCCCAGTTTACTTCCGACAAAATTTTAACGGGGTCGGTGTGCTGACGCAGCCAATAGCGAAACAGCTCTACATGGAAGCGATAACTGATAGCGCCCATAGGCACCAGCACGCCCCGGTCGGCCAAAGATTGCAGCGATTGCAGTACCACATCGGGCAAAACTTCCGGGTTTTGGCGCTGGAGAAATCGGATGACTTCCTGATTGGTGATCGGGCCGTGTGCGCCCTGGATGGCGGCCATCCCGGACAAGACGCCACGCTCGGCCCAGTTGGAATTATCCCACGTTTGGCGGAAAGTCTCGATGGGCGAGTCGAGAATTTCTAAAAGGGTGTTATCAAAATCTTGCTGATTGACCCAGCCGTCATGAACCTGCCGATTGAGCAAAACATGGCAAAACAGGCAGAGGTAGTTGGGGTGGTAGGAGTTAATTTCGGCGATGCGTTTGGTGATGCCGTAATCGAAGCGAAGGGCATCTTTGACCGGCTCGGTGATCATACTAATTGAGGCATCAATCGGCAGAGGGCCAAGCGTAACGGTCGGTGCGCCATCAAGCAGCGGATGGCGGATGCGGCGCAGTTGATCTTGATTAAGCGCAAACACAAAATGGAGGTTGGGACATTCATCCATGAGTGACATCAGCGAGGTGAGAAAACTGGCCACCAAAGCCAGATCATCGCGCACCAGCAGATGGAGATCGTCCACATACAGAACCAACCGTTGGTTGGGCGTTAAACGCTGGCAAGCCTGCGAAAACAACCCTCGCAGAACGGAAGCCATTTGCGCTGCAGGCAGTTTGGGCGGAGCATCGATAAGGCTGTGGAGGCGAAGCTGCGGCGTTAACTGCCCTAATACGGTTTGTAAAACAGTACTGACCGTCTGCTCGGGGTCGGCGCTGCTGGCCGGACGATTACCGGCATTTTTGAGCATGGGTAAATCAGACAGGGAGATAATGAGATTAAAGAACCCATTATTTTGAAGGGTACCAACATGCCGCAAAAAAGAGGTTTTGCCGATCATCGGCGTCGCACTCAGAATCAGGGTGCGATTGTTGCTGTTGATTTGTAACTCTATCCAATCGGCAGCATCCTGACGGCCAAAGAGCATGTTCGGGTCGGTAACGGGTTCGCCAGGACGGTAGGGATTTGAAAACTCGCTCAACGCTAAACTCCACCATTAACATTCGTTTGAGTTTGTAGAGATATTCGAGATGGAACGGCCTGGGGTTTGGATTTGCACACCTTTATTCCGTCAGCCTTTAACTCAAAAATTTTCATACCTATCTCTACGCAACATCATCGAGAATGTTTTCTAACACAATCCCCGTTAGGACACCTTTCTAACGGGGAACTCAGATTATACCACGAGGCTAATATTAGGAAAATGACGAGGGGTTAAGCAGGTTGTCATCATGGGAGCGTTTTTCGATAATTAACAATCGGGCCAAAGCGCCGTTTTCTTCAGCAACATGCCAGTTAGCGGTCAGATCATATTCTCCAAAGATTGGCAGTGTCTGGCGTGGCGGGAAGTCACGCTGATCGGTCACCCGATAGAGCCAGTCGATAAAGGGCCGAATGGGCCACGGGCCGCGCAGTTGACCTTCGATAACGACAATCATCCGGCCCGGCGGATCGGTTTGTAAGAGGCGATGAATTTCAGCCAGGGTTTCCGGCTCGAAAATATAGTTGGTGGGAAAGGTGGCGATGATATTGGCAAAATGACCATCGGGAAAAGGGATGTTTTGGGCCTTGGCTCGACACAGTGGGGCCGGCAAACCTTGCTCCTTTAGACGCCGGCTGGCCAACCGGGCCATGTAGGGCGAAATGTCGATGCCGACCGGCTGGAGACCCGTGGTAGACGACATATCGACAAAGAGACCGCCGGTACCGTAAGCTAACTCCAAAATTGGGCCGGGCTGCACGTAGCGCAGGGCTAATCGCCGCCAGGCAGACCACTGCCCGAATGAAACTAACCAGGCGACGGTATCGTAGGTAAAAGCCATGTGATTGTAAAGCAGGTAAAAACCAAGCTTAATAAACCAGCGGGGTAAACGCATGGGCAGATTGCTCGCTATATGATAACACGAAGTTTATTGGGTAAAATTTGATAGTTGATTTCGACGGCGTCGGTCTCGATAATCTCGCCGTCGGCTTGAATGGGGGTGGTAGGTGTAGCTGTAATCGACAGCTTTGTGGTTTGCTGGTAAGCAACCAGCGGGTGGTTGATGTGCTTGCCGCTAAAGGTTTGCGGTAAAAGCCGCATCATCTGCAAGCGCCCCATGCCGAAAGCATACACAAAGTCCAGCAGTCCATCATCAAGACAGGCTTTGGGCGTCATATAAAACGCGCCGCCGGTGCGCGTGTTGTTACCGACTGACACCAAGGTCACCGAGCCTTCGTAAATGCCATGATCCCAGACCAAACGCATCGACCAGCTTTGGGATGACAAAATGGTTTTGACAGCCGCCAGCATGTAGCGCGCGCTGCCAAAGCGGCGCATGGTATTTTGGGCAATGGTGACCATCGGTTCCAGGCCCACGGCTGAGTTGTTGCCAAAATAACGGCCGTTCACCTGGCCAATGTCGATAATGCGGGTTTGGCCTTCCACCAAACGGCGGCAGGCGGCGGTTACATCACGCGGCAAAGCAAGGGCATCGGCCAGATCATTGCAGGTTCCCAGAGGGATGATGCCCAGGGTGCTGCGTTGGGTGTTGGGATCAGCCTGCATGAGACCATTGAGCACCTCGTTAATTGTGCCGTCACCCCCGGCTGCAACGATGATGGGCCACGACTCTAACGCCGCCTGGCGAGCCAACTCCAACGCATGGCCGACATGTTCTGTTGGCACCAACTGGTAATCAAGCCCCGCCGTTTGCAAAGCTTGCTCGACGATATTGATTTTTTCCTGATGTTTTAGAAGTCCACCATAGGTATTTAAAATGACTTTGACGCTGGTTGGCACGCAGACAACCTCGAATAATAACACAAAGGCCGTTTTACGAAACGGCCTTTGTAGATAATTGCTCACGTTGGTGTGTTGCAGGCGCAGCCAGACAGCTTAGGAGGGTAAAACCCCAACCGCTTTACCGGCCTGCTCAAACACATTCATCGCGTGTTCAATTTCTTCCAGGCTGTGACCGGCTGTAACATTGGCTCGAATTCGGCTGGTGCCAACCGGCACCGCCGGGGATACAACCGGCAGCACGAAAATATCTTGATCTTGCGAAAGTTTAGCCATCAGCCAGGCACGTTCGTCGCTACCGGCAATGATCGGCACAATCGGTGTTTCTGATTTTAAGGTATCAAAACCGCGCTCTTGCAACCCTTTGATAAAGTAGTTCACGTTGCTGCGCAGCGTACTAACCCGTTCCGGCTCCTCTTCGATGACTTCAAAAGAGGCTTTCGCTGCCGCCGCGACAGGGGGCGGTAACGCTGCCGAAAAGACAAAGGCTCGGGTGCTATGTTTTAGGTAATTAATAAGCTCACTCTTACCGGCGATATAACCGCCAATAGCCGGAATGGCTTTACTTAAAGTCCCCATTTTAATGTCGATGCTGTCTTGATCTTCGATGCCGAAATGCTGAAGAATACCATGGCCGGTTTCGCCCAAAACGCCGAGCGAATGGGCCTCGTCAACCATCAGCAAGGCATCATATTTACGGCAGAGGCGGATGACTTCCGGTAAGTTGATGACATCGCCGTCCATGCTAAAGACCGCATCGACCACCACCAGTTTACCGGCCCGTTTGGGAGCCTCAGACAGCGCCCGTTCCAGGGATTCCATATCGTTATGATCAAATCGCACAAATTTAGCGCGGGCCAGCAAACAGCCGTCAACGATGCTGGCGTGATTCAACTTATCGGAGATAACAACATCATTCCGCCCCAGCAGGGCGGCAATGGTGCCTAAATTGGCCACATACCCACTCGAAAGTGCCATCGCATCTTCCGATTGCTTGAATTTGGCGATGGTTTGTTCTAGCTCAACGTGCAGTTTGGTGGTTCCGGCTAAAATGCGAACGCCGTGCGTACCCGTACCAAACTGGGTGATGGCTGCCTGAGCCGCAGCTTGAATTTTGGGGTGGCCTAAAAGGTTGAGATAGGCGTACGAGGCAAACTGCAACATCCGACGCCCATCGATCACCACATGAGCACCGTCGACCTCCTCAGCAGGTTGGAGATAGAGGTACAGGTCTTGTTCTTTGGCTGAACGGACCCGCTCTTGCATTTGCGCAATTCGCCAGGCGATAGGGTTCTGAGGCCCTTTGTCGCCGGCATTATTGCCATTTTCTACGGAAGTCATAAAAATTCCTGATGATTAGCTTACGTAAAGCAAATTTAACAGTACACGAAGGAAAAGTATAACACCCCCCTTTTGATTTGCAAAATAGTTTGGGATTTAGTCAAACCCCAAACCACGCTCTTTCAAGCTAACAAATCTCTGGTGTCCAATAACCAAATGATCAAGCACTTCGATACCGAGCAGCATCCCGGCATCAACCAGTGAGCGGGTGACATGGATATCTTCGGGAGAAGGGGTAGGGTCGCCGGAGGGGTGGTTGTGGGCCACAATAATGGAGGTTGCATTTTCGCGAATGGCGCTGCGGAACACTTCAGCCACACGAATGATGGATGAGTTGACATTACCAACGTATACGGTCGGGCTGTCTAAAATTCTATTCTTTGTATCCAGTAAGATGGTGCGCAGATTTTCTTGAGGCAGGCTGCCCATCTCTAACATAAGAAAGTTGGCTGCGTCGGTAGGGGATGTAATTTGGGGTCTGGCATCGGGCGATGATAAGAGCAGTCGGCGGCCTAACTCTAAAGCGGCTTTGAGTTGGGCCGCTTTGGCGAGGCTAATGCCTCTCACTTTCAGTAGTTCGTTGAAATTGGCTTCAGCCAGCCCACTTAGACCATCAAAGTCTCTTAGCAAGCGCATACTTAACGACACTACATTTTCACCGGGAGAGCCAACTCTAAGCAGGATGGCGAGCAGTTCGGCATTTGACAGCGCGGCTGCACCTTGATTTTTGAGACGTTCGCGGGGTCGTTCATCGGTCGGGTAATCTTGAATTCTAAGGTGATATGAGGAAGAAGGGTTACTAGTCATCCGGGTGTAGTCCTGAGTGATTTTAACGGGTATTATTTAAATAGAGATGGTCTACAGATGTTACAATTTGGATTATCGCTGACCAGACCTAACTGTATTCACCTGTAGACACAAAACATATCATAAGAAGGGTTTGCTTACATCAATAAATATGCGCTTCTAAGCAGCGAACGCCCTCGGGGCCAACGATGGCGCTGTGCCGGATACCGGCGGGCAGTTCCAACCGATCACCGGCTTTTAGGGTAAAACTTTTGTGGCGGGTTGGAAAATCAAACTTAATAGTGCCTTCAACCACTAAAAGCAGTTTGTGGAAGCCGTGAGTATGACCGGCAAAAACATCATCGGGCAGGCTTGTCCAGCGATAGACGCGCAATTCTTCATCTTCAACCTGCTCAAGCAGAACATCCTCGTTAGCAGGTTCATCTTTCGTCCAGGGGGTTACTCTCAATTCCATATGTTATAACCTTCATCCTATTTTTGGAGAATATTTGTTACCGCTATTCTACCTTTTTGCGCGATCATCGTCAACTGATTCATACCTTCGTCAACATAAATTAGATTTGATCATATTGGCATAAGAATCAAATGCCCGATGTTGGAGCATCGGGCGATTAGTCGCCATCCGGAGGTGAAACCAATGGCAACCACAAATATTTTACCCCAAAGCCCTGGCCAGGGCAACCTCAAACGACTTTCAATCAAATATATTGTAGCCTCGATTCGTCGCGCTTTAAGGCGCAAAATGTGTAATCGAGCCGTAAGCAGCAAAGGGGGGCAGCGATGACCGTCGCTCTACTTTTTGAAACACGATTCAACCGGCGAGTCTTTTGGCTAACTTCACCCGAGCCGGATCGGGGACTCGTCGCCCTGTTGCTGTTTTGTCTATTTATGATTGCCCTGGGCCTAGCTGCCGATATCGCCGGTGGGCTGGCCCTCGGGACCGTTGCCCTATGGCCGGCAGTCGTGGCCACCGGGGCCGCGTTAGGTGTTTTGTTTATGGAGGTGAGCCGATGTTATCAAGCCGAATAACCACCGCTGTTAGTCTCATAACTCTGATTGTAATCATTTTGGCGATGCTGATCGCCGCGCCGGCTGTCGCTCAGGCTGTCGGCTTTGTGGCCACGCCTACGGCGATAATTGTCGCGGGGGTCATCTGCTTGACGCTGGCCGGGCTGGGAGCTGCCCTGTTCTGGGGAGTCTTCCAGGCTGCCGAAAAGAAGCGCGTTGAAAAGCTGGTTGTATTGGCTGATGTGAGGCAGCGAAACGCCGCCGCCATGAAAACTGAGGCCGAATCGAGGCTTATAGAACGTCAAGCCGCTTTTGAGGCCATAACCGCCCC
This sequence comes from Anaerolineae bacterium, assembly GCA_020433835.1. The sequence continues at coordinate 27,071 of JAGRBY010000007.1, forward strand.
GGCTGGGCACCAGGTTATAGGGGTGCATTTCGGCACGCTACAATCGACCGCTAAACAATTTCACTTGTCGGCACAAACGCACGTCAACGGGCTACCGGAGAATCCAACCCCGTTTCAATTGGCCATATGGGAACGCTACAATCAACTTCACGCACCAGGCCGGGGGAATCCGCCCGCCCAGATAGCCGCCCCCGAGGCGGCAAGGCTGCCGCCTCTACTCCCTAAGCTGATCGAGGCCCAGCGCCTGATCATTGCTGGCGGATCTGATGCCGGCAAGACCACTTTGGTTAAACACATCGTAGCAGGGCGGATTGACCATAGCCGGATTATCCCGATTGACCCTCACGCACCCAGCAAGATTTTAGGCTTTGACGTGATCGGCGCTGGCCGTGACTATGCCGCCATTGCCGACGCGCTGGAGTCGTTGGTTTTACTAATGACAGCACGCTATGAGGATGTGAAATCCGGAATCTTGGGCTACGGCCAGCACGAGCGGGTGTCTGTGTTCATCGACGAATGGACCGGCATTGTTCGCAACATCAGCCAGGCCGGCGAGATGCTGGCCATACTACTGACCGAAAGCCGAAAAGTAAATATCCACCTGACGGTGTGCAGTCATTCGACAACCATCGACGCCCTGGGCCTACCTGATGCGCAGTTTAAAAAATCAGCAACCATCGTCGAAATCGTTGGGGGTGATGGTTCTCCACGGCGGGCGTTCATCCATCCAGCCAACAAAACGAACCCGGACGGCTCGAAAGCGACGCCGGTCGAATACGCCCTACCCGGTCCATTTGCGGGTTACGTGCAAGCGCCGGCGGAGGTGGTGCGCGAGCTGCCCGACGCGCGGGTTCTGCGAGCGCAGATGATGTTTGCTGAAGGGGCTAGTGATTACGCCGTGGCCAAAGTGTATTTTGGGGTTAAAAACCCGAATCAGCGTCACGTCAATGAGATTCGCGAACTGAGAGAACGGGTGACAGAGGCCCGCCAAGGTACTGACAAAGATTAGAGAAGGTGAGCGGCTGTCAGTGCCTTGGCAGTGGGTTGGCAGGGCGTTGGCAGTCTTATTTTATGGGAAATATGAAGGAATCATTATGCCAAAAATGACCGCTAAATACTCGGGCGCGATCAGGACCGCGCACAATGTCGGATTGCCGACAATCGAAACCAACAACCAAGAGGAGCTTTACACGCTTCTCCAAGAGAAGGGGTACTTCTGGGATAGCAAGACCAAACGGTGGGATTATTTCGAGCCGGAAGACGCGGACGATCCAACGCCGCTCATTATGATTCGTGTCTGGTCTGAAGGTGAAATTATCGAGGAGGCTGCCGACGATCTGGCCAGGGCGATTAAAAAGGCCCGGCTACCCTGGCGACTGATTGAACGTAGTCAGCCTTACGGAAATCGGCCTCCTAAACAAAGAGAGGCGCGAATCTATTTGAAATTCCTGCCGGAAAATAAACAGGTAACGAACGGAAAGGAGTAGGAGCATGTCTAAACGCAGCCAAAATGAGGAAATAGGCCAGATACCGCCCGAGGTTTGCGATATCTTGCGAGATCTGGCCGCCAAACAGAAAGCATTAGAAGCCAAGAAAAATAAGAAGGAGTCGAACAGTGAAGAAAGATGATGCTCGGGTAACCGAGTGTAACAAATTTCTAGCAGACCTAGGAAATGAATTAATCAAAATCGGTAACGGAAACCACCCATTCCGTAACTAAGAAAGCGCCGAGATAGAACCGATGTTCCATTTCGCCGATGGAAAGTTTACAAATATGATGATCTACGCTAGAGTAGATACAGATAATATAATATTATTATAGCCTCAAACTTGGGCATATAGCCGCCGGACCTGGCGGAGATGTGCCCTTTTTGCTTTTCGCCATAGGAGGAAAAACCGTGCAAAAAAAGGTGGTATCGGTCACAGTGTTATTTGAACCGAAACTCGAACAAACCGTTCGGATTCTGGCTGCTCAATTGAACTTGAACCGCTCGGAGTTTATTAGACAATCTGTAAACCGCCACATTGAAGAAATGGCAAGGAAGGAAGGTAGATGTGAGTTTATCCCCACTTAAAAACGAAACCGGCGCGTCTCAAGCCGCCAAGCACAGTGACGCGCCGGTCCACAACAACAATCACCAAAAAGGTGATCCAATGGAAACTATACCACACGAACAAATTAGAGACAATGCTACCCGGCTGGCTCAACGTCGGCTCAAGGTCGCCAGCGATCCGCGTTCGCGGTTCGTAAATGCGTTGACTTTGGTTAGTCTGGGGGTCGATGATGGATAGAAAACAAAAGGTCGCTTCGGGGGGCACCGGGCGACCAGGGTTAAAACACAAAATAGGAATCTGTTTAGAGTATACCACACCACCGAAATATAAACAAAACCGCTCACTAATTCAGTGCGGACAGTCCCGCCTCAATTCTCTCATGTCCCTCGCTGTCCACCGGGCCGACGCCGAACCGGCCCGTCGAGCGACCTATCTCCGTGTATGGTCCAGCCTAAAAAACGAACAGCGTCGACGCGTCGGATTGCCGACGCTGGCAGCCCTGCCAGAAGCCGACGAGTCAGAGGTAGTAGATTTTTTGTCGGAGGCTAGCGCAGCATGAGCCATACCAAAAATCGAGCCGTGGTTTTGCACTCAAAAGAAACTGAAGAGGCGCTAATTGGCTGCATTCTCATTCACTCCAAAGGTGTCTTTTCAGAAATCGAAGAAACGGGGATCGAGTCTAGTGACTTCTATTTTGAAAAATTACGTTGGATTTTTGAGGCCGCTCAACACCTTCACTCTCAAGGTATAGCGGTTGACGTAGTTACCCTACCCGATGAACTGACCGAACGGGGCCAGATTCAGAGCGTCGGCGGGAGTTATTATTTGGCTCAGTTGCTCAACAGAACGCCAACTTCTACCCATGCAGCCCATTACGCAAAAAAAGTAAAGGATTATTCTACCAAACGCCAGCGTCTAGATATCTCGCGCCGATTGGCTGCCGAACACAACGACGAGTCGGCTTACGCGGCCATTCTGAAAGAGGCGGCAAGTGTTGTCACAAAACCCAGCACCAAAACCACCTGGACGCTCAAAGAACTGCTAGCCGCCGAATTTACAGATCCGGAATGGATCATACCCGGCATTTTGCCGCTGGGCGGGCTAGCCATCTTGGCCGGGCGTCCCAAGCTGGGCAAAAGTTGGCTGGCCCTCCAGTGGGTGCTGGCCACCGGCAACGGCGGACGGGTGTTTGGTGAACAGGTTCGGAAATGCAAGGTTTTATATCTAGTGTTAGAGGATTCGCCACGTCGTTTGAAGTCCAGAATCAAAAAACAACTTGAAAATGAGTTGACACCGTTGGATCTAGATAATATCCATTTTGAGTTTGCATGGCCAGACCTAAAAGACGGTGGTATAGCAAAACTAGAAGATATGATCGCTCGCAACGGTTATGAGTTGGTTGTCATTGATACCATCTCTCGAGCTGCTAACTTCCGACAAAAAGAAGTCGAAGACGTAACGGGACTGTATGACCCGATTCAACGACTGGCTTTGGAATTTGGTTGTACGATTCTTCTCATTGATCACCACCGAAAACCAGCCGGCGATATAACCAATTTGATTGATGACGTTTCCGGCGCAACCGGTAAAACCGGCGTGGCTGACACAATCATAGGCCTCTACCGCAAACGAATGGAGACAGTGGCCACACTGAAAGCCACCGGCCGGGACCAAGACGAAAAAGAACTGGCTGTAAAATTCGATAAGGAGTTCTGTTGCTGGCAATATCTTGGTGAATCCGATGAAGTGGCTAAGACTGAAGGTCGCCAAGAGATTCTGGACGCTCTTGATGACTTTGGAGGAGAGGCAACTGTAACCAAATTAGCCGATTATCTTCATAAAGATAAGGGTTACATCTCTAGAGCTTTAGCAAAAATGGAGGTTGAAGGGATTGTTATTCAGCCTAAAAACCGTGGACCGTATCAGAGAAAAGATTATCAACAACAAGGTCAACAAGGTCAACAAGGTCAACAAGGTCAACAAGGTCAACAAGGTCAACAAGGTCAACAAACCGACAGTGTTGACCTCTTGGGCTTTAATGACTTCGACGAAATGGCCGATCATTCACGAAACGGGCACCAAAACGGACGTACGCAGCCCTACCTTGACGATCTTAATCCGCCCGATCCTGATGTTGGCCCGTTGAATTACTACAGTCATTATGATGACTGATTGTTGTTCGTTGACTCTGTTGACCTTGTTGACTTGGTAATTTCAGTGAACCAGTGTTGATGAGAAAGGATTATTAAATCATGCCCGAACAAAAGCAACTCTACGACCTTCACGATCACACCCTCAGTTTCACTCTACGCGGAGCATCGCTGTCGCGATTGGTCGAAATAGCAATGCAGTCCAACCAACGCGACAAACTCGAATTAAGGCCGGCAGCGACGCCGGACGAACGGCGGATCGAGGCCGCGCTGAAGAAATTGAGACGGCAATTTTAACTACCACCAGATTACGCCCAAATTACACCCGGAATCTACACCACATGTACACCGAACCTGCACCAGAATCTACCAGAATTTAAACCGTCCCCAAACCGTCCCCAAACCGCTACCAGAATCTGGCCGAATCTAAACCCCCGTCAAACGGAGTGACGAATGATAAAAATAAAACCATCAATTATTTTAGCTGCAATTTGCTGGGCCAGCCTTTTCATTCTGACCTGGTCAATTGTTTTGAATATTGTACCAGTCGATCTGGTGCGCGGCGCGTCGGTGGCTGTTTTTTCTCGCGGTCGGCGTTATCGCGTCGGCTATGGCATCGGATCGAAAACTTAAAGGAGCAAGTAATGTTAATAGATGAATTAAAAACCCTACCCGAGTCCGAACAGATCCGGCTATTGGCCGAATCCTTCCCGGCTCACGTGCTCGACTACGCCGCCGATCTTCGTCTCGCAAATGATGGCCGGGCCGAAGAGTCAGAACGCCGGCGGTCTATATCGGCGCTTGTGACTGAGACAGTCGAACGGGCCAAAACGGGCCGACAACGAATGATCGACGATTTGGAACGGTTGAACGGCTATCCCAGCAATCCACGCAAGCAGTCGGTCACCCGGCCAGCGACGCCGGAAGAGACAATGAACTCCACCAAAGAAAAATTTAAATTACTAACAGGAAAAGAGGTTTAATCGTGAATCCCAACAATTTTTTAACCGATGAACAACGCGAGCTTCGTCGTCGCGCTCAACTCGACAAGGTAGCCCAGCAGCTCAACAAGAGCGCCGGCCATGCCGCCAACGCGCGCCGCTATGCCGCCCACCGGCCCGGCGCGCCGACGTTCGACGTGGTCGGACATTTGACGAAGGACACCGCGCCGGATGAGCCGGGAATCGTCGATCTACTGTTCCCAAATGAACGGTTTGTAAAATCAATTCTCGAAAAACAGCAGCAGCATCAGGGCCAGGGTACCAAAACCAAAGCCGGCAAATTCATTAGCGACGTTCAGAAAGCCGTTGCCGACAAACTGGCGTCTGAGGACTGGTATAAAAACCTAACCGGCCGGTAACCTCATGGTGACCGGTAACCTCATGGACGCCGAAATTTTGGTAACCCCATGCACTCATGGTAACCCCATGCACTCATTTTTTCTGGAGCCGACTCAATGTCCGAAAAAAACGAAAAAGAGCCATATACGCTGAAGCAAGCTATTGCGCTGGCCGTGTGTTTAATCGAATTTGAGATCGAATGTCCATCAGTCAAACCGTGTCCGCGCGATTGGGCCGAAGATTTGGCCGCCGCCAAAAAAAACACTCAGATCGGCGCTAGAGGAACTCACACCACCGCCGCCCGATCTGTCGCAGCTAACGCAGGAGCAAGCGCAATCCGAGCGGGTCGGCAAAAAGGCCGGCCTCACCGGGCCGCGAGTCCGCGCGGCGAATCTGACTCAATACGAGATTTTGAGGTGAGCATGAAACGACGTAGAAAACGCCGACAACTTAGCGTAATGAAGGCATTGGTTGGATAAAAATCCATTTTCTTTGCCACGAAAAATAAAACTTTCCATTTTTCGTGGCAGGAAAAATGAACCGGGTGAATCGGCCCTACTCTCTACTGAGGGGGCCGATTCTGGCCCTACGGGGCCGGTAGGGGGTGTGGGGTAGAGGGTAGGTTGAGAGGGACTTAGATACAAATTACTTCTTGTGGTGCATCGTCTTCTTGGCGCGGAGTAATCTGAATGGTTACTTTGCGATCCAACTTGTTGAGAAATTCAAAAAGCCGCCCTTCGGAAAATAAGTGATATTTGCCATTCATAAGTTTCGAGACTTCGGCCTGATCTATATCCAGAAGTTCAGCGATCTCTCGCTGTTTCAGATTTCGCTCTTTGAGAATCATGCGAACAGGATGGCCGATTCTGGCTCGCAAGAAAAGATCGTCAGCATCCTCAAGACCTAAATCGGCGAAGACATTACCGCTGCCGATTTCATAATCAAATTTATCTTCGTTACTCATTTCTGTTTCTCCATTTCCAACGCTTGCTGATATCGACGCTTTATTAAATCTACATCCTGCTTTGGTGTCTCAATCCCTCGCTTTGATTTCTTCTGAAAAGCGTGTAATACGTAAAGTTTTTCGCCTATTTGGACAGCATAAACAACTCGATAAGCGTTCTTGTCAAAACGAACAGAAATCTCGAATACTCCAGAACCAACGCTTTTAAACGGCTTTGCGGTTGGGGGCATTTCTCCTTTCTGGGCATCATAGAGTGCCGAACCGACATCTCGTTTTACTTCTGGTGGAAACCTTCTAACCTGCTTACGAGAATCACCCAACCAAATAATGGTTCTAGCGTCTTTCAAATTCTCTCCTTTTTATGAGTATTTTCTCATAAGTTTAGTTTGATTGCAAGTTATTCGTTCAGTTTTAAGGTTTGGCTCGAATATTTGGAATAATTCAGACTTAGATCCGGCTGTGTTGTATGATCCGACTGGGGCTGAAATTTCGAGGTGGCAATAGGGTAGCAAGCCTTACTCATACGGCACGAAATCACTCACCGTCGATTCCAAATTCAAATCCAAATTCAAATACCGCTGCGTTGTTTTCACGCTCGCATGCCCGAGCAATCGCGATATCTGCGTAATCGGCACGCCGGCCTCATAACCCAATTGCGCGAACGTCCGCCGCAAATCGTGAGGCGCGAGATCCGGCTTGCCGATAGACGCACCCGCCGCCGCAACGATCTTGAAAATGCCGACGGTGGAGATCGACTCCCCTATGCACCCGGTCTTGTCGATGGACCGCGCGATCCGCTCATCCGGTCCGGCTACCAGCACCATGCGCCATTTGGCGATATCGCTGGCCAGCGCCGCTTTAATCGGCACGGCCCGCCGCTTGTCGCCCTTACCGGTTATGTCCAACACGGTCCGGAATCCACGCGGAATCGGTTGCTGTTTGACGTCGGCAAACGTGAGGCCCGTTAGCTCCGAACGCCGGAGGCCAGCGCCTACAAGCAAGCCCAAAACGAGCTTATCACGAAAACAACGGGCCGAGTCGTCTGCACACGTGGCCAGCAGCGTCCGTACTTCGGCTTGAGATAGCCACGTGTGCAATTTCCGGCCTTTTGGTGCCTTGACCTGAATTGAGGCCTCTAACGCCTCAAGCCGGTAAATTATGGCCTGCACCGCGTCCACATTCTCCGGCGTCGCGCCGGACTTGGCTTCCAGCGCGACGGCCTTGTGCCAATGAGTCAGCGCCGATTTGAGGCATTGCCGGCCCGATGGCGTCAGCTCGCGAGCATACGCGCCCAGCGCCGCCGGGTCGGCGAAATCGACGCCGGCGGCAATGGCACGCTCGAGGGCTGCGCGGTACTTGACTTTCGACGACTCGGCCAGCGGGGCCTGGTCGATGAAGTCAAGAATCGAGAGCCTATTTTGCAGTGCTAGCATTAGCCTGTTTCAGTTCGTCCCGAATCTGATTCAATCTGTCGAGGTATTGCCGGCGCATTTCGGTTAAATGTGGCCAATACCTTCGCCAGTTAAAAAGTGTTAATAGAGCCAATTTGAGCGATCTGGGCGAAGATACGGTCAACAAAAATCGGCTCAGGCGGTTGCGGAAGTAATTTTAATGTTTCGGTTACGTACTTACGGCCTCGGAAGTGAGCTTTCAAGTCATTGACGCTGAAAGTCGGACAAGCCGGTTGGAAATAACGGATTAGGAGTTGTGAGACATTGACCATAAACATTGCCAGATTCGCTGCATTGTAGAGGGGGGTCTGGTTGACATTCATAAAATCTTCCAGTCCCCAGAACTGTTTGG
>JAGRBY010000800.1 GCA_020433835.1 Anaerolineae bacterium
CTGAGGGTTGGGGGTTCGAGTCCCTCCGGAGGTGCTTAAAAACGGCGAATGCATTGCATTCGCCGTTTTTTTTATTTTAAATCTGGTATTGTTGCCTAGGGCTGGCCGGTCGGGACGCTGGCCTTGTGGCCGTGTCCAGTCGCAATCGGAGCGACGATAACGTTCGGGCTGTTGGACTGGTGGCGACTGAGGGTGCAATGAAAACAGGGGCCGCGCATCGTCATTCCGGTCTTGATGTTCGGGCTGTTTGTGGTGTCCCTGTGACGGGCATATAGAATTTGACACGTAAGATGAAACGTGTTATTATCACATTATAATAAATAATTCTTATTATATGATAATATCTCCTGTCTCATAAGGAAATTAGCTTCAATGAATTCACTTGAGCGAGCTCTTGACATATTTGAATTCATAACTGCAAATGGTGGTTCTGGGGTTGAGGAAATTTCCCGGCATTTGGGTATACCAAAAAGCTCTGTTTATCGCATCTTGTCCACCTTGGAAAAACGAGGGTATATTCATCATGCCGGGCCTAATAACTACGAAGTAGGTATACGACTGCTAACCCTACAGGGCATTACCGAACGTCAGAATCATTTTATTCAAGTAGCACGCCCCCATTTGCAATCATTAGCTCATCGTACGGGACAAACAGCTCACCTAGCCCTACTCGCTGTAGATCAGGTGGGGTATATCGATACTGTTATGGGTGAGCAAGGGCTTTCTATATACCCATCATTTGGAACTCAAACACCCCTGTATTGTACGTCACTGGGAAAAGTCTTGTTAGCCTATCTCTCTCCAAAAAACCGTCGCTCGATCCTGGATCAAATCAAATTAGAAAGACGCACTTCGAATACTATCACTTCACGGACAGAATTAGAAGAGCATCTCGTTCAGGTTAGAGGGCAAGGGTATGCTTTAGATCAAGAGGAGTATGAACTTGGACTCCGCTGTATTGGGTCTCCTATTCGCAACTCGGGCGGAGAGGTCGTGGCAGCTATTAGTATCTCTGGGCTGGCAGGGAAATTTTCGCAAATCGAACTATTAGATTGGATTCGAACCGTCCAGCGAACCGCAATCGCTATTTCAAAAGAATTGGGGTACAAAGGGGATAGTGTGCTTAATCTCGATAGTAACAATCGCAAAATGTCAGAGGAGGGGGGGCTTAACGAAGAAAATTGAAGATTAATTAAACGATTTACCATTTGAAAGACAAGGGAAAGGGGATACCGTTTTCCGCCAAGTCAACCGGTACCCCCTCTGAGGAAAGCAGCAAATAGAGCATTTTTTCTATGCGCTTAATCGCGCCTATTTTTTCTGTCTGCCGCTCCTTTTAACATTATATCTGAGTCAGTCTCGTTAGCCAATTTAGACTGAACAAAGCCATTTACAGTTATCGTAAACTGGAGGATTTTCTAAAGTGACTACTTCTATATATGGGGTATACCCCCCTATTGTTACAATCTTTAAGGAAGATGGCAGTTTTGATGAAGAAGGTCAAGTGAGCCATGTTGATTTTCTCATTGAGAATGGCGTACACGGCATTATTCCTTGTGGAAGTACCGGCGAATTCATCACTATGACCATCGAAGAACGCAAGCGTGTCGCAGACGTAACTATTAAAGCTACTGATAAACGTGTACCGGTATATGTTGGGGCAGCACATTATAGCACAGTGTTGACAATCGAGTTGTGCCAACACGCCGAAAAAGCTGGCGCCGATGGGGTGATGTTAATCACCCCCTATTATCTGCCGCGTTACCCTGAGGAATTAACACACTATTATGAAACTATAGCCAAAGCTATAAATATCCCCATCATGCTCTACCACAATCCTCATTTCAGCGGTATTACTCTGTCCGATGAATTCATCGCTGACCTTTACAAACGTGGCGTCATTACCTCAGTTAAGGAAGGTGAAGGCGAGGTCGCTCGTCTCAACGATTTGCGTTACTTAACAGATGATAATTTTGCCTTGTTCTATGGTTATGATACTGCGCCGATTGAGGCAATTGTGACGGGGGCCGATGGTTGGGTAGCCGGTACGGCTAATGTGCTTCCCGCTGAACTCAGCCAACTCTACCAGCTAGCCAAAGATAAAAAAGTCGATGAAGCTGTTGCCCTGTGGCATAAGATTAAACCGTATATGAATCTCTGCACTAAACCTCGCGAAGGCAAAACCCCGCCCTGGTTGGCTATTCTAAAAGAAGGTCTAAGTATGCGTGGTCAAGCCGGTGGATATCCTCGCAAGCCAGCTTTTACATTAGATGAAATGGGTAATTTTGGCGCCCGCGTTAAAGAAGATTTAGGAACTGCTTTAGCGGCCCTTGGTCATGTGTAAGAAACCACTTTAATGAGCGGGAAACCTCTAACCAAATTGAGATAAATCAAAGACTAAAAAATTTTTGGGATATTTACCAACGGAGGTAATAAATGCGTAAGCAATGTTTTGCTCTGATATCGCTTATAGTGCTTTCATTAACTGTAATAAGTTGTGGAGGCGCCACAGAGGCTACTCCAGATACTGCCGTTACTGATGCGGCCAACGCAGCCGCTGTTACGACCGAAGCAGAAACGGCAGAGTCGGCGGAAGAAGAGGCCCCGGCAGAAGCCTCGGGAGAGATCGTTTTTCTCAATAACGGCACCCTGGAATTTGATCCGGCTACAGCCTATAACCTTGAGCGGTTCAAAGAAGCCCACCCTGAGATAACCGTGACGGTCGTTGAGGAAAATGACGTGCTGGCTCGGCTCTCAACTATGGTCACCGGTGGTGGAGAGGCATTTGATGTCGCTGAACCGGCTGACGTCGATGTACCTCAGTTTATTCAAATCGGGGCCTTAATGCCAATGGATGATCTGTTTCCCCCTGACGAAATGGCTCGATATCCCGAAGGTACCCTGGGAGCCATAACCGGCCCGGACGGCCACATTTATGGTAAGCCGCATTTCGTTTTGCCCCAAGTTTTTCTCTACAATACTGAGTTGTTGGCCGCAGAAGGTTTTGATAGCCCACCAAAAACGTGGGACGAAATCATTGAGTATGGCCAAAAACTGACGAACGAAAACCAATGGGGCTATATGTATGGTCTGGCTCCAAATCGCGATACCTACTACATCTTTGCCTCCTATCTCTATCATGCCGGTGGACAACTGTTTAATGACGATTTTACCGCCGCCTTCAACTCAGAGGAGGGCAGAGAAGCGTTGCAGTTTATTGTCGACCTACGCAATAAATACGAAATTGTGCCGCCCGGCGTGAACACCTATGATGGCGACGATGTTATGAATCCTTTCATTCTT
>JAGRBY010000801.1 GCA_020433835.1 Anaerolineae bacterium
TCACGCCGCATTTTTTGAAACTTTTCATCATATTTGTTTTATCTATGATCTTTTTACCCATACCGATACGGAAAACCATTATCAGGTATTGCAAGATATTTTCACCGCCTGTTTGGAGAATGGCTTTCTCTACAAACACACCGAGCAGCAGTTTTACTCGGAAACCGAAGGCCGCTTTTTGCCCGATCGCTACATCGAAGGCACCTGCCCGGTATGCGGCTACGAGTCGGCGCGGGGTGATCAGTGTGATAACTGTAAATCGCTGCTGGACCCAACCGAATTGATCAACCCACGTAGTAAAAATGATGGTTCGGTACCGGTGCTGCGCGAAACCGAGCATTTTTACCTGGATCTCTCCAAACTGAGTGATGATATCTTGGCCTTCCTCAGTGAAGACAAAGAGTTCTGGCGATCCAACGTCATCAATTTTAGCCTGCAATACGTTAAAGACGGTCTGCGGGGGCGGGCTATTACCCGCGACATCGAATGGGGTATTCCGCTGCCGCTGGAAGGCTATAATGATAAACGGCTTTATGTCTGGTTTGAGGCGGTCATCGGTTATTTCAGCGCCAGCATCGAGTGGGCAGCCAATCATGGCCAGCCCGAAAAGTGGAAAGATTGGTGGTACGAGCCGCAGTCCAAGACCTATTATTTCATCGGCAAAGACAACATCCCGTTTCACGCCGTCATCTGGCCCGCCGAGCTAATCGCTACGGGGCGGCATCTGTATGAGGCTGATACCAGCAAGTTCCTCAACCTGCCCTACGACGTTCCGGCCAATGAGTACCTGAATATGGAAGGTGAAAAACTTAGTACCAGCCGTAACTGGGCTATTTGGGCCCCGGATCTGCTGGAGCGGTATGATCCTGATGCAGTACGCTTCTACCTCTCGGTTATCGCCCCAGAAACGCGCGATACCGATTTTACGTTCGATGACTTTATCCGGCGCAACAACGATGAGTTGGTTGCCGCCTGGGGTAATTTGGTTAACCGCGTGTTGGGTTTTGCCTACAAGCGCTTTGATGGTCAAGTTCCGGCTGTTGGGCCGGATGGCCTGGATGATCTCGATAAGAAAATTTTGAGCGAGGTCGAAGCCGGTTTTAACACCGTCGGCGAACTGCTGGCGGGAGTTAAGCTGCGAGCTGCACTGGAAGAAGCCATGCGGCTGGCCCGTTCAACCAACGCCTATCTTAATGAAAAGGCCCCGTGGAAATCGATCAAAGAAGATCCGGCTCAAGCCGGCACGGCCATTTATGTCACACTCAAAGTGATCGACAATTTGAAGATGTTGTTTGCTCCGTTTCTGCCCCATACCAGCCAGCAGTTGCATGAATATTTGGGGTACGATGGTCAGCTCTTTGGCCGGCAATACGTCGAAGAATTTACCGAGGCGGATCGCAAACATATTGCCCTCTGTTATGACAACAGTGAGGCGATAGGTCGCTGGCAGCCGAGTAATCTTCAACCAGGGCAAGCGCTGCGTGAACCCGGCCCCCTCTTCAAAAAGTTGGAGCCGGAACTGGCCGAGCAAGAAATTGCTCGTCTGCTAAGCAATCGATAAAGCGTAGTTGGCTTGTGGCATTATCCATTGAGAGTTACCGGGATGCTCTCCGCACGCTTCAACAGTTTCCCTATTACACACCTGATGATACTGGTAGCTGGAGTCTGGCGCGTCTGGGTGAACTTCTGGCGCGCCTGGGCAACCCGGAAAAACGTTTTTTCTCGCTGCTCATTGCAGGTACAAAAGGTAAAGGATCGACAGCCGCCATCAGCGAGAGCGTTCTCCGTGCGGCGCACTGCAAAACCGGCCTCTACACCTCCCCCTATCTCCATTCGTTCCGAGAGTCGATTCGTTTAAGCGGAGAACCCATTTCTGAGCATGTGTTTGTAGAAACACTCCAGCGGCTGCTTCCTTATTTTGAAGCAACGGCTGGTCTAACCGCATTTGAATTGACTACAGCCCTGGCCCTTTTTATATTTGCCCAGGCTGAGGTCGATATCGCCATTTTAGAAGTCGGTTTGGGCGGCCGTCGGGACGCAACCAATATCGTCAATCCAACAGTTGCAGTTATTACGCCGATCAGTTATGATCATGTCAAGGTTTTAGGCAATACGCTAACCCAAATTGCCTGGGAAAAGGCAGGGATTATTCGAGACGAGGCCCTGGTTATCAGTGCCCCTCAGATAGATGAAGCCCGCCAGGTAATTGAGCAAGTTTGCAACGACCATCATGCTCACTTGATTTCGATTGACCGCGATTGGACCTGGTCCATTAATAGCGATAATTTGCGTGGTCAAACATTCACGGTTTGTGACGAACACTACCACCTCCCACTGCTGGGACACCATCAAGTTACCAATGCCATTACGGCGCTGGCTGCGGTTCGTGGTTTGCAAGAACGGGCCGGTCTTGAAGTTTCCAATGAAGACGTTCGCCAGGGGTTAGCCTCGGTAACGTGGCCGGGCCGCTTAGAACTGGTGCAGCAAAAACCGTATGTGCTATTAGATGGAGCCATGAACGGTGACTCGGCTGAGAAATTGGTCGATGCCTTGGCCCACTATTTTGATAATCAGCCGGTGATGTTCATTTTTGGCGCATCACACGATCATGAAATTAAAGATATGCTCAAAACTTTGCTGCCTGTGGCGGCGCAAATGTTTGTAACGGCCTCATTACATCGTCGGGCCGAGTCGCCCGAAAATTTGGCGACTGTGGCCGGCGGCCTGGGTTATACCGTAGAAACCGTGCCGGATCCGGTATCGGCCTTGGAAAAAGCTCTGGCTGGGGCCTCTGAGGAAACGGTTATCTGCGTGACAGGTTCGCTATTTTTAGTGGCTGAAGTGCGTGAGGCCTGGTTGCGAAGCAGCGGCCAACGTTTACCCACGATTGATCCGAAAGATCTGTATTGATGAATTTTGAACGGACCCGATAGAGGAGAAGTTTTACGAGGATGCAAGCTATAGACAAAGAATTTGATATACCTGTCGATATGGATGAACCGGAAGTTGAGTTACCCCTGCTTGCGGTACGGGACACGATTGTATTTCCCCGCATGCTGACCCCGCTTTTTGTAGGGCGTAAGCGGTCTGTTCTGGCATTAGAGGCCGCTATGGCCGAGAATAACCAGATTGTGGTCGTAACCCAGAAAGACCCGGATATCGAGACTCCGGGCGAAGATGAGCTGTACACCATCGGCACCGAAGCCATTGTTGGCCGAATGTTAAAGATGCCGGAAGGTGGCACGAATATTCTGGTGCAAGGCTCTCAACGGATTGAACTCATCG
>JAGRBY010000802.1 GCA_020433835.1 Anaerolineae bacterium
CACGGAACTGGGAGCTAATCGATTGGTGAGTTGGCTGGGCCTCAGTGAGAGTAAATATTATCAGTGGCAGCAACGGTATGGTCAAGGCAACGGTCATAACGGGACCGTGCCGCGCGACTTTTGGCTGACCGAGGCGGAGAAAGAGGCAATTTTGGCTTATCAGGCGGCCCATCCCGACGCAGGGTATCGGCGACTGACCTATAGGATGCTGGATGAGGGGGTCGTGGCCGTCAGCCCCAGCAGCGTCTATCGAGTGCTCAAGGCGGCCGGCCGGCTGCAAAAGTGGGCCACCTCACCCTCCAAGAAAGGCACGGGCTTTCAGCAACCCGACCAGCCGCACCAACACTGGCATATCGACCTCTCCTATCTCAATATCTGTGGCACTTTCTACTATCTGGGTACCATTTTGGATGGCTACAGTCGCGCTGTGGTTCACTGGGAAATCCGCGAGCAGATGACTGAACCCGATATCGAGCTGATTGTGCAGCGGGCGCGGGAACGGGTTCCTCAGGCCAGACCGAGGGTTATCTCCGATAATGGCCCCCAGTTTGTGGCCAACGACTTCAAAGCCTTTATTCGGCTGTGTGGTATGACCCACGTTCGGACCTCGCCCGGCTATCCCCAGAGTAACGGCAAACTCGAACGCTGGCATCAGACCATCAAAGCCGAATGTATCCGGCCGGATGCCCCGCTCTCCCTAGCCGATGCCCGTCGCTTGGTTGAGGCATTTGTGGCCTACTACAACAACGAGCGGCTTCACTACGCCATCGGCTATATCACCCCCGCTGATATGCTGGCTGGTCGTCAGTCTCAAATCTGGTCCCTACGCCATCATAAACTGGACCAGGCTCGCCAAGCGCGACAGCGTTATTGGCAGCAACAGCCCTCGGAACATTTGGTAGATGAGGCTGAGAACAAACTCAGCCTCCCTGAACAAACATCAATGCTGAACCAAAACATATCTATAGAAATGTAGTGCCTCATCAGTCCAAAAAAACGCTGCAAGAAATTCTTAATTGCGTTTTGATCTAAAGGAAACCATCTTGATGAAAGAAAATATATGTCCAATTTGCAACTCAACAAATGTTTCGATATTTTTTGAGGTATTAGATTTACCGGTTCATATTGGCGTCCAGTGGAACAGTCGCGAAGCGGCTCAAAATTGTCCTAAAGGAGATATTAAGCTGGCATTCTGCCGAGCATGTGGCTTTATTACAAATGCTGCTTTTGATCCAGCACTTCTTGAATACTCAGAAGCTTACGATAACTCCTTACATTTCTCTACTGTTTTTCAAGAATATGCTCGCGCCCTGGCAACTCGCTTAATTTCGCAGTATAGTCTTTATGATAAAGAGGTTATTGAGATTGGGTGCGGCAAAGGAGATTTTTTGGCTCTATTGTGCGAAATAGGCCATAACCGAGGTATTGGTTTTGACCCAAGTTATGAACACCAACGCTTCGATAGTGAGGCGGCCGATCGAATGACTTTCATCCAAGATTTCTACTCAGAACGCTACGCTGATTATCAAGCAGATCTCATTTGCTGTCGATATGTGTTTGAACATATTAATCATCCTGTTGATTTTTTAAAGATGGTCCGACGTACCGTTGGCGACCGCTTAGATACGGTAGTGTATTTTGAAGTGCCTAACGTGTCATTAATCCTACAAGAGTTATCTGTTTGGGATATAATATATGAACATTGCTCATACTTTAGTTTAGGATCGCTAGCCTACGTTTTTAATTTATGCGGTTTTGATATCTGCCACCTTACCGAAACTTATCATGGTCAGTTTATAGGTATTGAGGCCAAACCTATCAAAAATTCAGATGGTGCAAATATTAATCAATGGGCTAATTTAGCCGACTTGACCAATGCTGTCACAACTTTTACTAATAATTATCAGCACAGAACCAAAACCTGGCGAGAAAACCTTGAACAAATTAAACAGGCTGACCAACGAGTGGTTGCTTGGGGGGCAGGTGCTAAGGGAGTGGGTTTCTTAAATATGCTCAAGATAAGAGATCAAATTGAATATATTGTGGATATCAACCCTCATAAACAAGGAACTTATATTGCTGGAACCGGGCAACAGATTGTTCCCCCCCAATTCCTGCAAGACTATAAACCAGATGTTGTGATTATCATGAATCCAATTTATCAAAATGAAATTAAACAACAAATTGAAAACCTGCATCTGACCCCCCAATTTCTATTCGCGTATTAAACGTTTTAGAAAATAATCTAATCCCTTGGATGATTAATACATACCTGGAGGTAATAAGTGTCCACTAAAACTGAAGTTCTATCAAAACAAGAAGAGTACGGAATACGCCGTTCTATCTGCCGATTTTGCAAAACACCGTTGCGTCACACTTTTGTTGATTTAGGCATGTCGCCCCTTTGCGAAAGCTATGTTGACCACGAACATCTAAACCATATGGAAGCCTTTTACCCGTTACATGTCTATGTATGTGAAAACTGTTTCTTGGTTCAGCTAGACGAGTTTGTAACTCCAGACAATATCTTTAGCGAATATGCTTATTTCTCTTCATTTTCCGATAGTTGGCTGCAACATGCCAAAAATTATACAGACATGATAGTGGAGCGCCTCGGCTTGGATGAAAACAGCCACGTGGTCGAACTTGCCAGCAATGATGGTTATCTGTTACAAAACTTTGTAAAAAAGGAAATTCCTGTTTTAGGTATAGATCCGGCAGCAAACATAGCCAAAACAGCTGTTGAAAAAGGTGTACCCACGCTGGTTGAATTTTTTGGCAGGGAAGTGGCTCGCAAATTAGCTACTGACAATAAACAGGCTGATCTATTACTTGGCAATAATGTGCTGGCCCACGTTCCTGATATCAATGATTTTGTAGGGGGGATGAAAATATTACTTAAGCCCCAAGGGGTTATTACTATGGAATTTCCTCATCTGATGCGTTTGATGGAGGAAAACCAATTCGATACCATCTATCATGAGCACTTTTCATATCTTTCCTTCATCAGTGTTGACAGAATTTTTGCTGCACACGAGCTAACACTATTTGATGTAGAAGAACTACTAACCCATGGTGGCTCTTTAAGAATTTACGCTCGACACGCGGCGGATACGACAAAACCTATTAGCGCACGCGCTGTAGAACTAAAAGAGCGAGAGGAACGTGCCGGGTTTTCTGACCTAAAAACCTACACTTCATTTACCGACCAGGTGGAAAATACCAAACGTAAACTTCTTGAGTTTCTCATCAAAACTAAATGGCAAGGAAAATCTATTGCCG
>JAGRBY010000803.1 GCA_020433835.1 Anaerolineae bacterium
GCCAATGTTTAGGTGAGTCGACTCAATGTTTATTTAAGACAACGCAACGATTATGTCTCTGGTTGGATGGATTGGATGAGGCATCGTTGTGATTATGTGAGCGTAACGCTGAATTGAGCGGGCCGACGGTAGGATTAGGTTGATGTCCGGCGATTTTGGCGTTTGAGTAAGGAATGTGTATTGAGTAACTTACTCAATTCTGTCGGGGAATTTGTAAATGGTAATTGGTAATTGGAGACTGGAGATTGTGAATAATCATTTCCCATGACCTGTTTGCTAATTACCCAAACTCAAATGCGGATTTTATTTGATTCACAATCCTTAGCGAAATGCTTCACCTTGTTCATTCAGTCGCTGGCTTCCGCTGTTGACCGGTCATACATATTACACCGCCAACTGCCCCCCTCCGGCATGGTTGAACCAGTTATCGAACTCAGATCACCTAAAATCTGTAACATTCTGATCACCTTTTCGTAAGCACCAGGTAAACAGCTGGCCTTATCCTCTCATAAAAAACATCAACGTATCTACTCAGTCCATCTCAGCCTTAGTCTCAGCCTTAGCCTTACTGCATAGATACCCATCAAATGAGACTTTTCAGAGACACTTATCATGAACAACAACCCTCTCACGCCATTCTTATGCCCAATCTGCTGCCAAGAAAAACAGGCAGACAGCATGGTGCCCGGCGATCTCATTCCCAACAGCGTCGTCGCCGCCATCCAACAGCAAAACCCCGCCTGGACCCGTAACGACGCTATCTGCACCAGTTGCCTCAATCAAGCCAAAATGCGGCACGCCAAAACTTTGCTGCAAACCGAAAAAGGCCGGCTGTCCGACCTCGATATGCAGGTCCTCCACAGCATCGGCACCGAAAGCTTGCTCTCAGAAAACCCCATCGTGATGTTTGATCAATCCCGTGCCTGGGACGAGCGGCTGGCCGACCGGGTTACAAGCACGGTCGGCAGTTGGTATTTCCCCACGGCTATCCTTACCTTTCTGGCCCTTTGGGTCGGTCATAATCTTCTCTTCAGACCGTTTGAACCCTATCCGGTCATCATCCTGGCCGTCATCAGCGCCGTCTTAGGGTCCCTGGCAGCGCTGCAAGGCCCCATCATCCTCATGAGCCAGCGCCGCCAGGCTCGCCTCGACCGCTTACGTGCCGAAAACGATTACCGGCTCAATCTCAAAGCCGAATTGGAAATCCGTTACCTGAGCGAAGAAATGAACCACTTTCTCAAATCAACGCGCAGCTATCCCACCAAACTTCACCTCAACCGTCAAGGGGAAGAGGACGCAGATTAACGCTGATGAACGCTGATTTCTTCTTTTTAATTTTTTATTTGCGTTCATCTGCGTCCAAAACTGTAAGACTCTGATCATCTTTTAGTAACAGCGCCGTAATCAAGGGCTATTATCATTGAATGAAAAGAGATGGCACAAGGCAAAATAGGCTAAGGTTGAGCGCTTTCATATCAAGTACCACTCGTAGAGGCTGGTTTATAATTTCTGAGCCTTAGCCTCAGCCTTAGCCTTAACCCAACTAAAAACAGTACTTTGGAGGAATAAACATCATGCAACAAACCGCCGAACATCAACGTTTGCTGGCTTACCAGCAGCGCACAGCCAATTGGAAAAATTGGGGGCCTTACCTCAGCGAACGCGCCTGGGGCACGGTCCGCGAAGATTACAGCGACTACGGCGCGGCCTGGGACTATTTCCCGCACGATCACGCCCGCAGTCGCGCTTACCGCTGGGGCGAAGATGGCCTGGCCGGCATCAGCGATCGCGATCAGTATCTCTGCTTTGCCCTGGCCCTGTGGAACGGGCGCGACCCCATCCTCAAAGAGCGTATGTTTGGGCTAACCGGCCCCGAAGGCAACCACGGTGAAGATGTTAAAGAGTATTACTTCTACCTCGACAGCACCCCCACCCACAGCTATATGAAAATGCTCTATAAATACCCGCAGACCACGTTCCCCTACACCGACCTGATCATGAAAAACCGGCGGCGCGGCTTCTTCGATTACGAGTACGAACTGCTCGACACTGGAGCGTTCGATGACAATCGCTACTTTGATATCGTGATCGAATACGCCAAAGCCGACCAAAACGATATCCTGATCAACATCACCGCCACCAACCACGGCCCCGACAGCGCCGAATGTCATCTGCTGCCCACCCTCTGGTTCCGCAACACCTGGAGTTGGGGCTACAACGCCGGCCCGATGAACGATGTGCCCACTAAACCGTGTTTGCGTCGGCAAGATCGGACGGATGGCCTCACCGCTGTTGAAGCCATGCATTTCGCCGCCGGCAGCTATCAACTGCTGGCCGAAGGCACCTCCACCCTCCTCTTCACCGAAAACGAAACCAACGCCCAACGACACTACGGCCTGCCCAACGCCAATCCCTACGTTAAAGATGCCTTTCATCGTTATCTGATCAACGGCCAAACCGAAGCCGTCAACCCCAACCAGACCGGCACCAAAGCTGCCGCCCTCTACCACCTCGCCCTGGCCCCCGGCGAGTCTCAATCCATCCATCTCCGCCTAACCCAAACGCAATCTCCAGTCTCCAATCTCCAATCTCCAGTCTCCAATCTCCAGTCTCCAATCTCCAACCTCAAATCACCCTTCGCCGATTTTGAGGATCGCTTCGCCGAACGCCGCAGCGAAGCCGATGAATTCTACGCCGCCATCCAAAAACCCAGCCTATCCGCCGATGAAAAACGGGTTCAACGCCAGGCCTTTGCCGGCATGCTCTGGTCGAAACAACTCTTTTATTACGACATCGAGCAATGGCTTATGGGCGATCCGGCCTTCCCACCACCGCCGACTTCGCGCGAGCATGGCCGCAACCGCGACTGGGGGCATCTTAACAACTTCGACATCATCTCGATGCCCGACAAATGGGAATATCCCTGGTTCGCCGCCTGGGACCTGGCCTTCCACTGCCTGCCCTTGGTCATGGTCGATGCCGATTTCGCCAAACGCCAGCTCGAACTGATGACTCGCGAATGGTATATGCACCCTAACGGCCAACTGCCGGCCTACGAATGGGCCTTTGGCGATGTCAACCCACCCGTCCACGCCTGGGCCACCTGGCGCGTTTACAAAATCGACGCCAAACAAACCGGCCAACCCGACCGCGCTTTTCTGGAAAGCATGTTTCACAAGCTGCTGCTCAACTTCACCTGGTGGGTCAACCGCAAAGACATCGACGGCAACAACATCTTCCAGGGCGGCTTCCTGGGCCTGGATAACATCAGCATCTTTGA
>JAGRBY010000804.1 GCA_020433835.1 Anaerolineae bacterium
TGCTGAATGCGCGCAATGGCATCGTCCAGCGTCAACTCACCGATGATCGCTTGAGTCAGACGATCGCGCGTGGCGTCGAAGATAACACGGTTGTAGGGATAGCCCTGCAAGCGATAGGCAATCGGGTCCAGGACACTCACCTGGCTGACGAAGGTGTTGAGAGCCGCTTTCGCCAACTCGGAGTCGGTTTCAAAATCAATGCCCTGTTCGGAAAGGCCAAGGTGGGCCGGAATAAAGAGGGTGCGGGCGGAGAACTCAGCCAGAATATCCTCACTGGCCAGATACTCCATGACACGCGCTACTTCTTCAGGATGTTCCGTATTGGCAATGCCAACCAACGCCGCGCCGCCGGGCATACCGGTGCACGCAGCCGGGCCGCAGGGGTTGGGCACGGCGATCCAGTCAAAGGCATCGCCAATTTGCTGATTGAACTGGCCGATCTGCCAGCTCCCGGACATGTACATCACGACCTCGGCGTTGATAAACTGCTCGTTGCCCGCGGCGTAACTGCCGCCGGAACCGACCCAGACATCGGGCAGCATCACGCCGTTGTTGTGCCACTCGACCAGCAACTCGGCCATTGTGCGAAACCCTTCATCTTCGACCGTGGGGTTGCCCTCGTCATCAAAGTATTTGGCACCCTGACTAATGGCGGGGCCGGCAAAGCGGTGGCCGGTGCGGTCCATCACCAGCGGATAGCTTGTGCCGGTCGCTTCGGCGACCTGTTGGGTCGCCGCAACCCAATCTTCCCAGGTGGCACCTTCACCGGGCAATTCCACGCCTGCCTGTTCAAAGAGTGTGCGGTTGACAAAGGGGCCGGTGACGGTGAGTTGGGTCATGAAGCCGTTGATCGCGTTCTCATTACCCGGCTGGCGCAGCCAAGCAAGGAACGGGCCAAAATTCTCTTCCCAATAAGCGGTATCTTCCAGATAAGGAGCCAGGTCAAGATAATATTCAGAAAGACCACCCAAGTCGGTGACACGGGCCATGTCGGGGCCTTCAGTGGCAGCCAATTGGATCGGCAGATTTTCGAGGATCTGCTGGTAGGCGACGGTGTCCATAACGACGCGGATGTCGGGATTGTCGGCCTCAAAGCGGTCGAGCAGATCGCGCATGACGACATCTTCGTTGCCGTCGGTATACCAGGTCATGCGCAGTTCAGTGACATCACCGGAGGCTGCTTCGCCGGCACCTTCTTCAGCGGGGGCTTCGGTTGCTTCGTCCGCGGTATCATCGGCAGCCGGGGCATCTTCGGCACCATCTCCGGTGGGGGCCGCGGGCGCGGCACATTGCACGGCAAAGAGCGCAAAGATCAGCATGACTGTTACGAGCAGCCAACTCTTGCTTCGAATCATCATCGTATCTCCTTTGATTTCGTTAACTCACCTATTTATGAATCAGCTTCAACTACCGACTCATTGTAATGCACAGAACTAAGGTATCAAGCTAAAACTCCATAACATTAACTGTCACTAATTTAAGTTACTTCGTTAAGAGGAGGAAAACTTCTGACATTTACATGGTGTTCACCAAATAAATAGTCTCGGCGCAACTTTTGCCGGTCATCGCTAGTTGGATCACCAGATCCCGTTAAAACAATAGTTGCATAGTCAGCAATATCATAAAATTCACGTTCCTCTTGTTTATCTAGTAAAGTTTTCAATCTATCAACCCGTATGTTTAAATAAGCAAATACATTCTCACCTTTGGAATTCTTGCTGATAACAAAGACAATTACAAATATTTTATCCAGACTTTGGATTTCATTAAAAACCCATTCAATCTCATCATATCGCTGTTGTTCGGCAATTATTTCAAGATGCGTCGGTTCAGGTACTTCTTCTCCCATTTTTGCATAAACTATCGGCCCCAGAGGCAGTGTATTCAAAGTGATTAACTTTTCTGCCAAACCTCTTCTCAAATCATCATTGTTAACGCCGAAGAATGCAATGGTTCCGATTTGGAACCATTCAAAATAACTAGTTTCAAAAGGAGATTGTTTTTGGGGCTTGCTCAACTTGCCACTTAATGTTGATTCACCTTCAATAAAAACTCTTCTAATTTCTTGTTCAAAAGGAATTGGAGCAGGGTCTGATTTATAGGAAGCAACATTTCTAGGTACTATGTTTAGTTTTTTCGAGACATCCTCAAGTTTTTGTAATAGAGAACGCCATACATATGGTTCTCCATCTGCAATCACATAGGGATAAGCAGATTCTAGAAATTCTAGTGACGTTTCTCTCATAGAAAGTTCAGCAAAAATATGTGCAGCCTCTGTAAATACAATTGCCTGCTCAGCCAGATCCATCCCTCGTTGATTTATTGCTGAGCGTATTGTGCTTATTGCTTTAGCCTTAGCGTCTTGGAGTAAATATATACGAGATAGCAAAGCAAAATATATACCAGAATTCAAGCCAACTTTTTGAACTTCTGTGACCGCTATACTTATTTTTTCGGCTGCTTTGTCTAATTTTCCATTATCTGCTAAATAACTGGCCCACAAATATAAATAGCGGCTAATATATCTAACCTCTTTACTTGACACCACTTGATCCCATGAATTATCAAAATCTTCCTCAGAAATAGTATTGTTTTGGTATTTTAAGCTGCAAAGTCTCAAAGCGTTGCGTCCTCTCCACTCAAGTATTTGAGTTGATGGAGGACCAGTTTCTAAGGTTAATCTGTAATACTCACTTGCAGTATCAAGTTGTCCAGTTAGTATATAAAAGTTCATTAAATGTGAGTACGCCCAGCTTGTGTCATTGCCACTACTAACTTCCTTTGCTAATAGAAAACCGAGCTCAGCTTCGGGTAGCCTATTCAGTGACAAAAGACTAAAGCTATAGTTTCCAATAAACGTACGAATGTCCCCAGCAGAACTTGTAACTTCGGGATCCAAAATTAAACTATATAGAGCCAAGGCTGCTTGATTTTCTCCGATATTGGAAAGAGCCATCGCAAGCTCATTGGTGATAGTTATAGCTGAGTTAATATGCGTGGGAAGTTTGCTTAATCCTTCTGGGAACAGCGGTGACAAAAGTTCTATGATTACATAGTTTGCCGAAAGTAAGAATAGTGGAGTGGCTAGATATGAAACATAGTAGGACGAAGCATACGCTAATTCACGCGCAGCAACGGCAGCCCGATACCCTTCAATCAGCTCAGACAGATCAACTATTTCCATCACCGCGTCCAATTCAAACTTCGGTGCAGCGGCAAACACATCGATGATACGTCCAAGAGTCTGAGTCTTCACATCATCG
>JAGRBY010000805.1 GCA_020433835.1 Anaerolineae bacterium
GCCAAATTCCGGCAGTAGAGAGCCACTTCCGGCAGCGGATGCTCGCCATTCTCGAAAACGATGACGAGTTTGAACAGCTTACGGGGCGTTACGGCCCGCCGGGCGGTGGCATCGGTTTTGGTCGGGCCTTGGCGACGCTGCTTAAGGATCAGTTTGGCTGGGACATCGGCCCCGAAAATATTGCGTTAACCAACGGCAGCCAGACCGCCTTTTTCTATCTCTTTAACCTGTTTGCCGGAGAGTTTGACGACGGCTCGCGCAAGAAAATATTGTTACCCCTGGCACCGGAGTATATCGGCTATCTCGATGTCGGCCTGGTTGATGATCTCTTCATCGCCAGCAAGCCGGAGTTTGAGTTTTTCGACAACCATCTCTTCAAATACCATGTCGATTTCGATGCGGTCGCGGTTACCGATGACATCGGCGCGATCTGCGTTTCGCGGCCAACCAACCCCACCGGCAACGTGCTGACCGACACGGAGATTGAAAAGCTCGATGCGTTGGCCCGGCAGCACGACATCCCCTTGATTATTGACAACGCCTATGGCACCCCCTTCCCGCACATCATCTTTACCGAGGCCAAACCGGTTTGGAATGATAATATTATTTTGTGTATGAGCCTCTCGAAATTGGGCCTGCCCGGCTTACGCACCGGCATTATTATTGCCAATGAGCACGTTATCTCGGCGATTTCTGGGCTGAACGCTATTGTTAGTTTGGCTCCCGGCAGTCTGGGAGCCGGCCTGGCGCTGGAGATGCTGCAAAGCGGCGAGATTATCGACCTGAGCCAAAATTCAATTCGTCCGTTTTATGAGGAAAAAGCCAATCGCGTTGTAGCGCAGCTTCAAACCGAACTGGCCGATGTTGATTTTTATGTGCATAAACCGGAAGGGGCAATTTTTGTCTGGCTGTGGTTCAAAGAGCTGCCGATCACCAGCCAGGCATTGTACGAACGGCTCAAGCAGCGCGGGGTCTTGGTGGTTCCCGGTGAATATTTCTTCCCCGGTCTGCAAGAGGAATGGCCCCATAAGTATGAATGTCTTCGCGTTAATTACGCGCTCGATGATGCTGTCGTCAGTCGGGGTATCAGCATCATTGCCGATGAGGTTCGGCAGGTGTATGGTAATTAGTAACTGGAGATTGGTAACTGGAGACTGGAGATTGATAGTACCAATTACCAATCTCTAATCTCCAATCTCTAATCTCCAGCCTCTTCTCATTCCTTCGGAAACGTGAGCGTAAAAGTACTGCCGCGCCCCACTTCGCTTTTAACGGTGATGGTGCCGTGTTGGGCTTCGGTCAGTTCGCTGGCGATGGCCAGGCCCAGGCCGGTGCCGGGGCTGGTGCGTGCGGCGTCGCCCCGGTAGAAGCGGTCGAAGATTTTCGGCAGATGGGAGGAGTCGATGCCGGGGCCATTATCGCTGATGTGGATAGCCACTTGCCCATTGTGCTGTGCCGTACTAAGCGTGACGGCTGTCTCCGGGGGTGTGTGCTTGATGGCGTTATCGAGCAGCACCAAAAGTACCTGTTTCATCGCGTCGCTGTTGCCCACCACCGTTACATCGTGATCGGGATGGAAATGGATGGTTCGCTGCGGGGCCAGCCGCTTAACCTGTTGGTAAACATCTTCTAAAAGCGGCTTGATTAAAACGGGTTCCTGATGCAGCGGCCGGCCCGAATCGGCGCGGGCCAGAACCAGCAGCTCGTTAACCAGACGCATCAGCCGTTCGGTCTCGTCGACCATATCCTCCAATACATCCGAGCGATCTTCTTCGCGGATGGGCGGTCTACGCTGGAGCAAGCCTATATTGCCACGCAGGGTAGTTAACGGCGTGCGCAACTCGTGTGAGGCATCAGCCACAAAGCGCCGCTGTGTTTGAAGCGTTTCTTCCACTTGCAGAAAAGCCGCTTGCAGTTCGACCAACATATTATTAAATGTAGTCACCAGTTTGCCTATCTCGTCGTTTGGTCCGGCGTGCTCAACCCGACGACCAAAGTCACGTTCGGTGCCGATGGTTTGGGCCGTCTGTCGCAGGCGGTTGATGGGCCGTAATGCCAGCCCGGCCAGCAGCCAGCCGATGCCAAAGGCCGCCAGCACCGCTGCCCCGCTGCCGATCATCAAAATACGACCCAGCGTCGCCAGATTTTGGTCGCGATCCGCCAGCGACATCGCCACCTGCATAATCAGCGGCTGGCCGTCGTCAGAGGTGTAAGGTTGGCTGTAAATGAGTAATCGCTCGCTGCCGATGGTGTTGATTTCTACGTTTTTGTCGCCATATTGGGCTTCACGCCGGGTTTCGTCGCTTAATGGTAGGGTGAATGTTTCATCAACGCTGGGGGAGCTGTACAAAACGTCGCCGTCTAATGAGCGCAGTTGCGAAACAGAGCCGATGCGCGAAGAGTCGGTGCGAGAGCCGCCCCGGTTCGAGTTGTGGTGCCAGGGGGCTTTGGCAATCTGGTACTCGACCCGTCCGGCCAGTTCGGTTTTGGCTTCGTGCAGCGTTGTTCGCGCCTGAGTTACATACAGGATGGCGCTAAAGGCAATCAGGGTTAGCGCCAGAATACCGCTGTACAGCAGTGTCAGCCGTAAACGGATCGACACCTTACGCCTCCCGCAAGACGTAACCGACGCCGCGCACGGTTTGGATCAGGCGCTGTTCGCCGCCGGCTTCCGTCTTTTTACGTAGGTAACCAATGTAAACTTCCAGCACGTTGTCTTCGCCGCCGAAGTCGTAGCCCCAGACCTCTTCTAAAATACGGTCGCGAATGAGTACCTGGCGGGGATGGCGCATAAATAAATGAAAGAGTTCGAACTCTTTGGGCGTTAACTCAAACAGCCGTTCGCCACGCCGCGTTTCCCGGCTGGTAGGATCGAGATGCAAATCGGCATAGGATAACGGCCCGTCGGAGTCGGTAATTTTCGAGCGTCGCAGTAAGGCCCGCAGCCGGGCCAGCAATTCCGATGGGGCAAAGGGTTTGACCAGATAATCATCCGCGCCACGATCTAACCCTTCCACCCGATCCTCAACGGCGTCGCGGGCCGTGAGCATCAAAATGGGGACATCATCACCGGCGGCTCGAACCCGGCGCAGCATTTCCAGTCCATCAAGCTGCGGCATCATCCAGTCGAGCACGATGAGATCGGGCGTCTCGACCTGAAGCCGTTCGATGGCTTCCTGTCCGTTGGTGGCCGTGACCACCTCAAAGCCTTCATATATAAGCGTGCGACGCACCATTTTTAATAATTTTTGATCATCATCG
>JAGRBY010000806.1 GCA_020433835.1 Anaerolineae bacterium
GTTCCGGCAGTGTTATCCACACCTTCCAGCTCTTCAAAATCTGCGCCGGGGAAAACGCGGTGGGCGTGTCCAAACAAAATTGCGTCGATGCCGGGGACTTCGGACAGATAGTAGACTGCGTTCTCATCGCCGCCTTTAGCCGGTGCTACATCCAGGCCGGAGTGCGGCACGGCGATGACCAGATCAGCCCCTTCTTCTTTCATTTGCGGCACATACGTGTCTGCCGTAGCGACGATGTCGTTGGCGGTAACCAGCCCTTCCAAATTGGCTTTGTCCCACTGCATAATTTGGGGCGGTACAAAACCGATGTAACCGACTTTCAGCGCCTGCTCGTTGCCGTCGGTATCGGTGAAGGTGTAGTCTTTTATAATGTAGGGTGTGAAGTACGGTTCGCCGGTGGCAGCGTCATCGACATTGGCTGAAATGTAGGGAAAGTCAGCCCCGGCGATGGCCGCATTCAAGAAATCGAGACCATAGTTAAACTCATGGTTGCCGATGTTGCCGACTTCGTAATCGAGCGTGTTCATGGCTTTGTAAACGGGGTGAACGCCGCCGTCATCCAGCCCTTTGACGCGGGCCATATAATCGCCCATCGGGTTGCCCTGAATCAGGTCACCGTTGTCGATGAGCAAACTGTTGGTGGCTTCTGCGCGGGCTTGCTTGATGAGGGTGGCGGTTTTCGCCAGGCCAACGGCGTCATCCTGACTGTCACTGAAATAGTTGTAGTTCATAATATGAACGTGAATATCGGTGGTTTCCAGCAAGCGCAGCTCGATGGTCGGGCTATCAGCACTGGCCATAGCCTCATCGGTGGTGGTGTCAGCCGGTGCTTCGGCCGCCATCGACTCCATCGACTCGCCGTCCGGAGCGGCGGGGATCCACAGCTTTTGGCCGACTTCGATCACATTGGCGTCGGCGATAACGGCGAAGCTCTCGTCCTCGGCGGCTTTGGCGTTGGTGGCATCCATAATGGTTGGGTAGGCCAGCACATCGCCATAAAACTTATCGGCGATCTTGCTGAGCCAGTCATCCGCCTGAACCACGTACTCCTGTCCATCCTCATCTTGCGGCAGTGGCGCAGCACCTACCACGCCGGAGGTCACAAAAACCAGGGCAAACAACAATACCCAGAAAAAAGGTTTGGTCAACTTCATTGGTTACTCCTCTTTTTTGGTTAGTAATTGATATATGGGGTGAATTAAATGGGCACGGGTATCATACCATCCGGATAGGGGTCATGCAATTTTCCGGCTAGGAGAAGCGGTGCGTGAGGCTGAAGCCGTCACGCTGAAAGAGCGAAGGATGCTAAAGCGCCCTCGTTGGGGTCGGAGGTTTTAACTTTGGCTATTGTTCCGGCTCGGTACGCTCTAAAAAGGGGATGAGTGTACCATCAGCATGATGTTGACGTTGGGTTTTGACATATTTGACGACCTGATCAAGCTGCTTGCCGCCGAATGAAACAACACCGTAGTCCCGCTGCCATTGAAAATGATAGGGGATGGCCAATTTTTGGTTTACAAAATGAGAACTATGACCTTTGACTTGACCAATAAAGTCGCCCAGAGCAATTTTGGGCGGAACGGTAGCGACCAAATGGATATGGTCTTCAATGCCACCCACGACGTATATAAGCGCACCTAGTTTTTTCCCTTTGGCCGCAATAACATTGTGCAGCGAATTTTCAAATTCAGCTTGGATAAACAGTCCCCGGTTTTTGGTACCCCAGACCATGTGGTAGAAAAGACGATAGTAGGGCATTGTTATTCCGTAAATAAGTTGAGGTGGAGATTTTTATTCGAGGGCGACTGGCTGTCCGCCAGCACGGGCCTAAAGACCCGTGCTGCGAGAGCGAAGCCCTCGCGGGCTAGAGTTGTCACCAGAGTATAGGGCGCTTTAGCGTCCTTCCCTCTCTCAGGGCGATGGCTTTAGCCTCGCCCTCTTTGGCTCATGAAGTGCGACTGCCTATCCCCTCGCAGCACGGGCCTAAAGACCCGCGCTCAGAGAGTGAAGCCCCTTCGGGCTAAGAATTTCGCCAGAGTAGGGCGCTTTAGCGTCCTTCCCTCTTTCAGGGCGACGGCTTTAGCCTCGCCCCCTTTGGCCCTTACCCTTGACCCCCAACCTCAACCACCGCCTCAGCCGCGCCATTAAGATCAACGCTGCCGTTGGTCGAGGTCTCGGCCGTGGTTGTCGTCCCCGCGCCGTTGGTCGTCGTCTCGCTGCCGTTGGTGGTGGTGGTCGTGGTTCCATTGGCGGCCGGAGTGACTTCGGCGTCCTTATCTTTGCTCTGGTGCTTGGTTACTTCAATGCCCCACTTTTCCAACGCCGGCGTCAGTTTGCGATTGAGCTTTTTGAGAATGATTAAGCCGCCGGCCATGCGCAAGGTGTCGTACAAAGCCTCCAACGTTTCGGCCCGCACCACGTAGCTGTCTTTACGGCGGCTGCGGCTAGTGCGGCGGGCCTCCAAATTGGCCTTAAGACCATCCCGCACGCTGATCACCTCCGCCAGCTTAGGCGCGGTAAACTGCTCTTCCGGCGGGCGGCTTTCTTCCTTGGCGATGTACGTATCCAGCAGCGCCAGCCGTTCGGATCGATTTGTCGGCAGCAAAATATTGCTGGTGCCTTGCTTGACCTGAAAGCCCCACTCTTCGGCGGCTTCCGGGGTTTCCATATAATCATAGTTGAGCTTATGACGAATTTTACGGATAAGGGTTTTGGCCTGCTCGTCCAGCCGCTTCACGGCTTCGGAAGCAATAGTGCGCTGGACTTCACTGGATTTGTAGGTGTTTTGGGTGGGAACCGATGCCTGCAAAAGCTGCCGCAGGTCCGGCAAGAGGTACGACTGCTCTTCGGGCGGTAAGGTCTCTTCATACGCGACAAAATTTTGGCCGGAGGTGATGAGTTTCGTTGGCTGGCTGGGGGTGGGAATGTTGACCTGAAAAGCGCTACTACGATCAAGATTGATGGGGTACATGTTACAAGCCTTTCTCTTTTTCTAGTCGATAGATTGATATTGATAAAGTAAAGCGAATAAAGTGGTGAGCAGTACTGTATTCAGTTGTAAGGTTAAGATCAGTATATCGTCTTTTTTTAAGCTTGTCGAGTCGCGTTGAATTTTTTGGCCGGCTCAAAAGCACCCACTGCGTCAGACCTTACGATTTCTTGCCAAACAAACCTTTCTGCTCGCTAGACCTTACGAATTCTTGCCAAATGAACCACTCTGCTCACTAGACCTTACGATTTCTTGCCAAACAACCCAT
>JAGRBY010000807.1 GCA_020433835.1 Anaerolineae bacterium
GAAAGCGCTGGTTAAAGATTTGTCGGTCGGCCAGCGCCAGCGCGTCGAGATATTGAAGGCGCTGTACCGCAACGCCCGCGTCCTCATTATGGATGAACCGACCGCCGTGCTGGTTCCGCAAGAGGTCGAGCAGCTTTTTGAAAGTTTAGAGCGGCTGCGAGAGCAAGGGCTGTCGGTTATTTTCATCAGCCACAAACTCAACGAGGTGATGGCCATTACCGACCGGGTGTCGGTGCTGCGGCTGGGCGAACATGCCGGCACGGTCGAGACGCAATCGTCCAGTCCGGCGGAACTGGCCCGCATGATGGTTGGGCGCGAGACGTTCGGCGTGACCAAAGCGGCAGCGAACCCGGCCCAGGGTAAGGTTGTGCTGGAGATGACGCAGGTGGCCGCGCTCGATAACAAGGGGCTGCCCGCGCTGAAAGACATCACCCTCCAGGTGAGAACCGGCGAAATTCTGGGGCTGGCCGGGGTATCGGGCAACGGGCAAACCGAGTTGGCCCAGGTGCTGGACGGCACGCGCCAGGCCATCGCCGGACAGATCAAAGTACTCAATCACGACATCACCAACGTCGGGCCGGAGAAAGTGATGGCCGCCGGGGTGGGCCGTATCCCGGAGGATCGGCACGAGAGCGTGGTCACCGAGATGTCGGTGGCCCAGAATATGGCCTTGGAGCATCTCGATGAATTTACGCAGCGAGGCGTGCTCAACAAAAAAACGATCTTGCAGCACGCCCAAAAGCTCATCGCCGAATACCAAATAAAAGCCTCGCCCGGCGACAAGATCAGAACGCTATCGGGCGGCAATATGCAGAAAGTGATTCTGGCCCGCGTATTAGAGCGCAACCCGCAGCTAATCATCGTGGCCCAACCAACGCGCGGTCTGGACGTCGGGGCGACGGAGTATGTACGCGGCAAGCTGCTGGAACAGCGTCGCAAGGGAGCGGCCATCCTGCTCATCTCTGAAGATTTGGATGAAATTTTTGAACTGGCCGACACCATTGCCGTGATTTACGAAGGAGAAATTATGGATGTCTTACCGGCCGCCGCAGCCGAAACCGAACGTCTCGGCCTGCTGATGTCCGGCGTAAAGGCCGAGAAGGCAGGGGCGCATGGGCTTTAAAATCGAACGCATTCCGGCCCCGCTCTGGGCGCGGCCCCTCATTCCCATTGCCGCTATCCTCATCACCTTTTTGCTAACGGCCACACTCATCTTGCTGGTCAACACCAACCCCCTCGACGCCTACTACTATTTTCTGGTCGATCCCCTCTCCAGCCGGGTCAGCGCCATCGAGGTGCTGGTCAAAGCGACGCCGCTGCTGCTAACCGGCGCGGCGGTCACCTTTGCCTTCGTCGGCGGCTACTGGAACATCGGGGTCGAGGGCCAACTTTACGCCGGAGCCACCGCAGCTACGGCCATCGGCGTGCAAATGCAGAACGTCTCGCCCTGGATTGCCATTCCGCTGATGATCAGCGGCGGCTTTGTGGCCGGGATGCTGTGGGCGCTGATACCGGCCTTGATGAAGGTCAAGCTGGCTATCGACGAAGTGGTGACAACGCTGCTGCTCAACTCGGTGGCCCTCTTTATGGTCAGCGCGTTGCTGAACGGCCCCTGGCGCAACCCCATCTCGCAATGGCCACAGTCGCCCGATATTGCGGCGGCGGCGATTTTCCCTAAACTGATCCCGCGCTCACGGCTGCATCTGGGCTTTATTCTGGCGCTGGTGGTTATCGTCATCCTCTGGTTTGTGCTGACCAAAACCGCCTTTGGTCTCAAAATGCGGGCGGTCGGCCTCAGCCCGCACGCCGCCCAGTTTGCCGGGATTAACGTGCAGCAAACCATGCTTATCTCGGCGTTGGTTAGCGGCGGCATCGGCGGAGTCGCCGGCGTCAGCGAGATAGCCGGTATTCACTACCACCTCATCGACGCCATTTCGCCGGGCTACGGTTACACCGGCATCATCATCGCCACCTTGGGCACGCTCAACGCCTGGGGCGTGGCGCTGGCGGCGCTCTTTATCGTTGCCTGATCGATACCGGGGCGCAGACGGTCAGCCGGGCGCTGGGGGTACCAACCTACCTGGGCGATGTCATCCAGGCGGCGCTGCTGCTGGTTACGCTGGGCATGCTGCTGCTGCAACGCTATCGCATTACCCGCACCCGGAAGGAGTCGTAATGGCAGAAGCCGCGTTTATCACTTTTCTGGTTGGCCTGTTGGGTGCAACGCTGCGCGTGGCAACCCCGCTGCTGTTTGCCACCATCGGCGAACTGTACACGGAACGCTCCGGCGTGCTTAACCTGGGCATCGAAGGGATTATGTTTTTGGGCGCGTTTGTGGGCTTTGCCATCGCCGCCAAAAGCGCCGAAGCCGGGCTGGCCGCCTATTTGTGGCTGGGTTTGGGCGGCGCGATTATCGCCGGAATCATTATGGGCCTGCTGATGGCCTTCTTCAGCGTGTCGTTGGGCGTCAACCAGCACGTGTCGGGCCTGGGCATCACCTTGTTAAGCACCGGCCTATCGCTCTTTGGCTTTCGCATTATCTTCGGACAGAGTTCGGTGCTGCCCTCCATTGAGCCGTTCGCCCAGTTCTCGATTTTCGGTGACCTGCCGATTGTCGGCCCTATTTTCGATCAGTATCTGCTGACCTACCTGGCCTTTATTGTGCTGCTGCCCCTGGCCTGGTGGCTGCTGTACCGCACCAGCTTCGGGCTGGAACTCCGTTCGGTGGGCGAAAATCCCGAAGCCGCCGACGCCGCCGGGGTCAACGTCTTCCGCGTGCGCTACATCACCCTGGCGCTGGGCGGGGCGCTGATGGCCATAGGCGGGGCCTTTTTGTCGCTGGCCCAGTTGGGAGCCTTCTCACCGGGCATCATCGCCGGGCGCGGCTGGGTCTGCATCGCGCTAGTCATTTTCGCCAAGTGGGACCCCATTCGGGCGATGTGGGGGGCGCTGCTGTTCGGCGGGGTGTTTGCCTTGCAACTGCGGCTGCAACTGCTCGATTTGGTCGATATCCCCTTTGAGTTCTTCCTGGCGCTGCCGTATCTGGTAACCATCGCTGCGCTGGCACTGGCCGGTCGCAACGTGGCCTATCCGGGGGCCTATTTGAAGGCGTATCGGCGGGAGTAGGGCAGCGGGTATGATGCCGATTTGAGCGATCCGTTCGTGTGGTGAAACACTGAAGCACTGAAATGGATGAAAACACTGAATATGGTCAGTGAATTCAAGGTAATCAGTGGTTCAGTGGTTCAC
>JAGRBY010000808.1 GCA_020433835.1 Anaerolineae bacterium
AGCCACATGAGGGCGATAATTGTTTTGGCATCGACGATTTGACCTGCCGCTAAGGCCTGCCACGCATCGGGCAGGGTGTATTCAACAATTTGGATATCTTCGTGCTCGGTCGCTAAACCGCCGCCACTTTCGATTTTATGGTGGTTGTCGACTTCGGCATAATAGACAAAGAGCCGCTCTGATGAGCCACCGGGCGATGGATAGAATGTTGTGATCGGGGTTAGTTCATCAACATAATAGCCGGTTTCTTCGGTGATTTCGCGGCGAATGGTTTCTTGCGGATCTTCGCCAGCAGCGACCGTACCGGCAATAATTTCGATAATCCAGCCCGGCCCTTGCCCGTTGGCATAGGTTGGGTATCTGAATTGATTAATGAGAATGAGGCGTTGGGTGTCGATGTTGAACAGTAGAGCCGCTGCGCCGTCGCCGCGCTCAAAACTGAGAATCCGGAAGGGATCGCTTAACTGCCCATCAAAGCCTTCACGGCGTACATAAGCCTCTTCTATTTTGAAAAAATCGTCGTAGACAATGCGGCGGCTCTCAATTTTAACTTTTTTGTTCATGTAGGGTGTCTTCGCGTTGCTAACAATTATACGATGATTGATAATGGTCGATGCCATTATACACAGAGTTGGGCGGATTGTCTACATAATCCGCGTTACAAATCATCCGCTAGTGAAAACGGACCTAAAAATATGCCTTCTTGAGGCGGGTTGGTGCCGTTCAGGGTAAGATTATGCCAGACGCCGAGCGCTTCGGAGCGATAGGGAAGAATTTGCACGGTGAGGGGTTCGGTATGGGGCGGGATAGGCAGTTCGTAGTAATCGCCTACGACTTCACCGGGCGTCCACAGGGAGGTAGGGTAGCTGCTGAGAACCGGGTGGGTGGCATCCTGCTTGTAGATTTCCTGACCGTGGGTATCGATAAGCCGCAGCGAGAGCGCATAATCCCACTGGGTGGCTTGCGGCACACGCCAGTAGAGGCTTAGTTGCAGAATAGAGCCGGCCTGAGCGCCGCCGGGTGTGTTTTGCGGCACGATTTCGGCACGGTAGCCAAGAAGCTCCAGCTCGTTTTCAAAATTGGCATCGAGGGTTGTAAGGCCGGTCGGGCGTTCGAACGATGGTGCTTCGTTTAGTTTGATGAGCGGGCCGACCATGCTCAGATAGGGCGTACCGATGAGATCGGCCGGTTTGCGGGTAAAGTAGATCGATTGCCCGGCAGCGCGGGCAGCGGCAACTTTCTCCGGCCAGCGATCGAGTGGGTTTCGGATAGTGACATCGCTGCGCTGGCCAAGAACCAATTGGTAATACTTAAATGGTGTATACTGTTCCCAATCGCCCCAGATGATGCTGTTTGGATCGACATAGGGGAAGCTGCTCTCAACGAAGCGCTGGGCCTGAGTGCCGCGTAAAAGCTGTCGCCAGTCGTCCAGAGGTTGAACAGCGGCTTCATACTGAACCCGCCAATTGGGCAGGCCCAGTGTGTAGGTTAGTAGCACAATGAAAAGGATAGCGGCGAGAGAATGGATAATCATCGGGAATTGAATGGGCAGGGATGAATTGTTGACAGATGGATTTTGGCGAGCGTGGTTTTTATTCAACGCTGCCATTATCCGTAATGTCAAACGCACGACTCCGTTAACGCCGAGGCCCAACCATATCGCAAAAATGAAATAGACCGGCATTAAATACCAGGTGGGGGCTTCATTTAAGTTCACGACCTCAAAATCCAGCGTAAACAGCAGTAGAAATATGACAAGCAGGCTTTGAAAGAGAAAATGAATCGGACGCCGGCTTACTAAAATAAATCCCCCAATTACGGCCAAAACGACACCAGGTAAGGAAAGCTGCGCCAGAATATCGTGCCAGATGAAGGCCAGCCGGGCCGGGAGATAAACGGGATCGATGTTGAAAAAAAGGCCGGTCGAGTCGCCGGAGCCAACCAAGAACCAAAAGCTCTCAAAATCGGTGATTTGTTCGTGAGTGTAGGGGGGGGCGTTGATGCCTCGAATGTAGATGAACAGATACAAGGTTAGAGGGAGACACGTAAGAAAAATTAAAGTGAGCAGGCGGCGTGGTTGGCGTAGAAGCCTCGGATCGTGCCACCAAATCCACAGCACAAGCGACGGCAGATAAAAAACCGTCGTGCGATGGTGGGCCAAACTAAGGCCGACTGTGAAGGCCAGCCAGTAAAGTATACGGCGAGCGCCATCCGGCTGGTTATTGTTCGTATGCCGAGCCAAGATAATGGCTTGGAGTGTTAGGAGGGCAAAGAAAAAAATGTTAAAGGAGCGTACTCCAGCAATAACGCTCCACTGCCAGAGAGTCAAGCCCAAAGCCAGCCCAATGCCGGCGACAACGGCTCCGGCCCCGTGCGGTGGCGTAAAAATATCGCGCGATAGGTGATAAACAACAAGGCTGGTTAGACCGGCAGCCAAAGCGCCACCCAGGGCAGAAAAGAGATTGACGCGCCAGGCCAACGTGCCGATGGGGATCAGGAGCGTCCACAGTTTGCCGACCAAGATATAGAGCGGATAGCCGGTTGTATGGGGGATGCCTAACAGCGGTACAGCCAGTTGGTGTTCGCCGGCATCGCCGCCGACTACGCCGGGAGCCAGGGTGAGGGTGTAAAGAATAAAGACCGTGATGAAAACAACAATAAACAGCAGCCGCGCTGCCGGATAGTTTTTGAATTGATGATGAATTTTGAGCATGGGGTAAAATTTTAGAGGAAAGGGCCAGAATTGGCGAATTCGTTTCGCTTCTCAATGCCGAAATAAAAAGAGCATCCTACGGTTCGCAAGATGCTCTTTTGGTCTTTCAGAATAGATTACGACTTAATGACCATTGTTGCCGTTGGTGCTGTAGATATCGAAATCATCAAAATCGTCTTCATCATATTCATCGTCGTCTTCGTCGAAATCATACATAATGAGTTCATCGTCGAAGATGTTTAACTCATCGAGCGACTCTTCGGCGGCCAGCGCCAGGGTTTCGATGTCGCTCTCCAGACAGGCTTCCAGGGCCTGTCTGGCAGTATCGCCTCCAATACGGCCTAAAGCCCAAATCGCCATCTCCTGAACTTCCAGGTCAGGGTCTTCGTCGATGATGAAGATCAGTTTATCGACAGCGCCTTTGGCTTCTAGCTCGCCACAGGATCGAGCCGCTTCGAAGCGAATTTCGCTGTTGTTGTTTTCCAACTCTTCCAGGACTAAAGGAATCCAGCGTTTGTCGGCGCTGCGGCCC
>JAGRBY010000809.1 GCA_020433835.1 Anaerolineae bacterium
GTTCGGCGTTGATGAGCACAATAACTTCCTCTTCCGGCGTGAGGGTGTGATGGATGACAATCGGCACGTACGTGGTATAGGTTGTGCTGTTGTGCAGGCTAGTATCGGGCGGCGGCAGTTCGACAGCCGCCTGGGCCGGTGCTGCCGGGGGCAGTAAAGCCAACAGAGAAGCTAAAAGTATCGATCCTGCAAGCAAAATGAACGATAGAATAATAATGCGAGCAATTTTGTGGTTACCCATCTCCCTGTCCTTTGTAAAATGGTTTGATGATCCTTGTGTGTTGTTTAATTTTTGGCTCAATATAGATTCCAAGGAGGTGGAGGCCATGGTCATGCCCGAATGTCTTTATCGGGCATCCAACAGGTCGTATGGCGATAGATTCCCGCTAAAAACATGCGGGCATGACATCGGCAACCGTTCCTCCTCGAAACACATAGAGAGCCTAATTTTTTAAGACGTGAGGCGTCCTAAAATGACAGTCATCCTGGGTGGCATTTCATTGACTGCCAACAGGTCAATATCAGCGTTCAAATAAACGCATTACTATTTTAAAGATACAGCGGATGAAATTAAAGAACGTGGCTGGTTTGTGGCATTTTCAAAGCAAACCGATGGCAGTGTCTCGGTTGGTGAGCCGAACGGTTTTACTTTTGTGACTTTTTGCATTCTTTTCAGGCAGATCCATTCAACTGCACACATCACAAGTATAGGGCGTATTGAACGATATCCAAATGTTAGAAATAGTTTGTTGGCACAGTTTTGTAAACATCTAACGAAGCTCTGTCTCAAACTGACAAGAGGAATGGGACGCAGATTTTCGCAGATGAACACTGATAAACACGGATTGTTTATTTTTTTTATCTGCGAAAATCGGCGTTCATCTGCGTCCAAAATTTTGCCTCATCTGTAAAGAGTTTTCAGGTTCAAGGACTTCAGCATTTTTATAGGCCACATTGACATTAAAAGGCGGCTTTGTTACGATCATCGGATACCGTTTTTTGAAATATCCACCCCATGTTTGGAGAAAATAATGGCTTTACCCAACAGAATATTGGTTATTATGCTCATCGCCTTTTTAAGTACGCTGGCCTGTGCCGGAGCCGAAACGCCGCCGGAAAATACGCCCACACCGCTGCCCGTATCCACCTCAACGGCGCTGCCGGTGTCAACACCAACGCCATTGCCCGATGCCGGCCCATCGCAGCCTAACGACGGCTTCGAAACGGTAGCGGTCGCCAGAGTGGTCGATGGCGATACCATCGAGCTGGTTGATGGCCGTCGGGTGCGATACATTGGCATCAACACGCCGGAGCGAGGCCAGCCGTACTATAATGAAGCCAGCGAGGTTAATGGGCAGCTTGTTAATGGCCGACAGGTACAGTTAGAGTTTGATCAGGATACGTTTGATCAATATGGGCGGACGCTGGCCTATATTTGGGCCGATGGCGTCATGGTCAATCGCGAAATTATTGTGCGGGGCTACGCCAACGCGTTTACCGTGCCGCCTAACGTAAAATATAGCGATGCCTTTCGCCAGGCCGAACAAGAGGCACGCGAAGCCGGGCGGGGGCTGTGGGCCGGGTCGGAAACGCCGCTAAAGATAATTTCCATTCAAGCCGATGCCCCCGGCGATGATCGCGAAAATCCTAACGGCGAATGGATCGAAATCGCCAATGAAGGCAGCGAAGGTGTCAATATGGCCGGCTATACCTTAAAAGATGAGGCCAATCACATTTATACCTTTGGCAATTTTACGCTGGACGGCGGTTCACATTTTCGGTTGTATTCAGGCCAGGGTCAAAACACTGCTGCGGAGTTGTATTGGGGCTTAATTGGCGAAAGCGTCTGGAATAACGGCTCAGACGCCGCTTTTTTAAGGGATAACCAGGGGGCGCTGGTCGATTCGTATATCTATTAAACCAAAAAGCCGAGTGTTACCCCGGCTTTTTTTGTGTGTGTAAATTGCGTCGATTAGCGGCGCATAGCCCATAGGCCGGTGCCCACCAACACGATTGCCGCCGCGGCCGCGCCAAACAAAATAAGAATAAGGTTGTTGCCGCCGTCTTCAGCCGTACTCGCCGGAGCGACGGCGGTCACGTCATCCGTTGCAGCCGTATCGGCCGAGATGGTCTCCGCCAACGGCTGCGATTGCCCGTCCGAGACCGTATCGGGCTGAACCACCTGCGGTTGCGTCGCTGTATCGACAACCTCGCCTGTTTGCGGCTCGGTCGGCTGCTGTGGCTGTACCGGCTGAACGTTTTGCGGCTGATTAGCCTGGGTCGATGATGATTCCGCCGGTTGGGGGGCGGGCTGCGCCGGTAAATTGGCTTGATCGCCCGTTACCGGCAGTTCGCTATCGGGCTGAAGGCCGGCGGCGGCCGGTTGCACTCCGCTCGATGTCGCATTGCTGGGATGGGCCGTGCCGCCCGATAAATCGACAAAATTGGTGCGCCGCTGCTCGGCGGCTTGCATCATTTGCGGCGTCGCCGGCTGTAAGGCCAAACAGTCGAGGCTGGCGATGCCGGTGCGCCAATTGGCCCATTTGCGCCAGAATGTCAGAAAGAGCGTCATTTTACTGGATTGGGCGGTGAAAAACGTTTCAAAATCTTGAATATCGGCCAGGTCATCATTATCTTTACTGACTCTAAACTCCAACTTTTGTTCTTCCCACTCAATTTGCGTCCAATTTTTATGGGGAATGGCCCGCCAATCCGTATTGCCGGTAAAATCAAAGTAGAGTTCAATCGTGTGATTTTGAGCCTCTTCCGGCGCTTTGGGATCGTCCGGTTGAAGCGTCTTCGCGCCCGATTGAATTTGCAGCGTCCCGCTCATCGAAAAACGGTAGGTTTGACCCGGCACCAGGCCATCGACCACCTGATAAACACCTATGCGGGCATCTTGCTCATCCGAGGATTGAATATGAAGACCCAGGGCGCTGGTTGTGCTTTCGTTTGATACACCAGGGATAGGCCCAAAGAAAGGGTCATCCTCAACCGGCTGGGGCGGCGCGTCGGAAGCATAGGGGCATTCCAGGCCCAGCGTTTGGTTGTTGAAAATGGTGTACTTGCCGTAAGCCTGATTACGGTACCAAAACCAGCCTTTGGGCACGTTGCCGATGTCAGGCGGCTCGAAACCAAGTTCTGGCACCGCGTAAAAGCCCGATTCAAAGTTGCCGTTGATAATCAAGTTTGATGGGGCCGCAACGGGCTGGGGCGGCGCTTCGGTTAAAATTTCGATGGTCGG
>JAGRBY010000080.1 GCA_020433835.1 Anaerolineae bacterium
CGCCCTAAGACCTGTTGGATGCCCGATAAAGACATTCGGGCATGACCATGGCCTCCACCTCCTTGGAATCTATATTGAGCCTAAAATAAAAACTACCCTACGTAACTGAGGTTTATGACTCTCTCACCGCATCGGATGCGCGGCAAAGAACTCCCAAATCACATCGGTGGCGTTGATGTCTTGGGTGGTGATGTCGGGTGGCATAGAAGAACCGGGCCAGCTATGACCCCGACCTTGGATGGTGTAAAGTACCACGTCGGCGTTCGCCTGGCAGTGGCTCCAAGTTTGGCCGGTGACTTCGCCCTGGTGGAAGGTAGTGGATGGGGTGGCTTCACAGCCGTTGCGGGTGGCCCAAGCAGCAGCCCAATCCGGGACGGGCAGCAGTAGGCGGCCCTGGCCTTGGTAAGGGAGAAGTTTGTCGGCAGTGCCGTGAAAAGCGACAACAGGTACAGGTTGGGTTGGGTGGCAATTATCGAGGGTCGGATAGCCGCCGGAAACGGGCGCAATCGCGGCAAAGACATCGGCCATGGTGCAGCCCAGGCGGTTGGACATCTGGGCACCGTTTGACATGCCGGTGGCGTAAATGCGGGTGGGATCAAGGCTAAGTTGGCCTTGTAAGTGGGTAACCAAATCGTGCATAAACTGCAAATCAGCCGCACCCTCAGCTCCGGGGCCGATGTACCATGTTTGCGGCTGGCCCCGGCCTTCCGGGTAGACAACAACAAAACCCATCTGATCGGCTTTGACGGACATCTGGCTCACCTGTTCTTGTTGGGCGGCATTTGAGTTGAGGCCGTGCAGGTTGATGACCAACGGCAGAGGTTGGTTCGGCTTATAGCTGGGGGGAATATGCAGTCGATAGTGACGCACCTCGTCAGCGACAGTGAGTTCTTCGAAGTAATCGCCGGGAGCATACCCTGTTCCCTTCTCCATCGTAGGGGTGTTCAAAGGTGCCAGATTACGGCGTTCCATGCGAGCGCAGGCCATAGTGCTCAAGACAATGGCCAGCATCATACTGCTGACAAGGAGGCGGCGAAGTATCATCAAACCACTTCTTTCAGATCATTCCCTATGTTTTTAGAAACCTTATAGGTCTGTACTCAATTAAAAACAGCAACTACGTAATAGCTGCACATTCTCAACAACCGAGGCTTTCTTATTGAAGATAGCCGAACCGGCGACCATAACCGTAGCTCCGGCATCGGCAACCTCGCGGATGGTGCCGGTGTTGATACCGCCATCGACCTCGATTTCGGCGTCAGAGCCGATGGCATCCAGCATCGAGCGCAACCGAGCAATTTTGGATGTACTGCCGGGGATATATGATTGGCCGCCAAAGCCGGGATTAACCGACATAATCAGCACCAAATCGACATCGGGTAGAATTTCTTCGAGGATACTCAACGGGGTGGCCGGGTTGAGTGTAACCCCGGCTTTAACCCCCAACTCTTTGATCTGCTGGACGGTTCGATGCAGATGGGGGCAGGTTTCAACGTGGACGGTCAGGTGGTTGGCTCCGGCTTCGGCAAAGTCGGCCAGATAGCGCTCCGGCTGCTCAATCATCAAATGAACATCCAGGGGCAAGTCGGTAACGGGCCGCAGCGCGCGCACGACAAGTGGGCCAATGGTGATGTTGGGGACAAAGTGGCCGTCCATGACATCAACGTGAATATAATCGACGCCGGCGGCTTCGGCCTCGCGAACCTGTTCTCCCAAGCGGGCGAAGTCGGCTGATAGAATAGAAGGGGCGAATTTTATAGGTGACATAGGTTCTCCTTCAAACTGTTTTCAAGCTAAGGATCATGAATTCAATATGAGTTACGCAGTTGGGCGTATCCAGCAAGGTGACAGTCACTTATTCACTACAAATGAACGTCCGTTTGGCCCAGATAGCTCGATTTAATGTATCGAAGTGACTGTCACCTTTTGAAGTGCGTAACTCATATTCAATATAGGACAATTGAGTTTGGGTAATTGGTAATTGGCTCTTCAACCCCTAATTGCTATTTAACCCAAGTTGCCACCTTTAGGCCAAACAACCTAATTGAACCGCAAAGACGCAAAGAACACGAAGATTTTTTATAAAAACTTGGCGAACTTGGCGTCTTCGCGGTGAAACTTACTTCATCTGCTGATGGGTAGCAACTTGAGTTATTTACCAATTACTCTACAACTTAATTTACGTTGTAGTAAAACGTAAGCCGTAAAAACCAGAGAGATATCAAATTCCCCCTTAATCCTTACTTCCTACCCCTTACCCCATTTGGATTACCCATGGCAACGTAATTTACGTATAAGTAACCGACCGGTACGTCCGAACGGTCAATAAGTAGTAGGCAATCAGCAGTTGCGTTAAAGCCAAGGGCGGCGAGTGGTGTTCCGTGCCGCTCTCGCGGTAGCTGCCGATGTTTTCGGACCGGAAGTGGCCCGACAGCGCCAACTGGTGCCACAGTAGTTCCTCCAGGGCGCGGGCTTTCTGCGGGCTAATGTCGCCATCGATCTCTAATATATCAACCAGGCCGTTTTCGGTCCAAACATCTTTGTTCAGGCGCAGCCTTGGCCGTTGGCCCGAGTTCGATTGGGCCAGAAGTGCCGTCAAGTCGGGGCTGGGCAAGGTGTGGTGCTGGACCAACTGCACGTTGAGATGGGCATTATCCCATTCAGCCCGGTCATCGGAGCGGTAAAAGCGAATGACCAGATCAGCAACCTCTTTCTGAGGCCAGATGTAGGTTTGGCTATCCAGCCAGCGGCGCTCTATCGAAGCCAGTACATCCTCAGCCCGGTAGCCGCGTTCTATGGTATCACGGTTAACCTTCCACTGACGACGCAGGTTCTCTTCAGGGTCGAGATAAATGGTAACGTCAAAGCAGCGCTGCATGGCCGAGGTGACCAGGGTCAACAAGCCCTCGACAATAACCAGTTCATTGGGCCGAATATATTCAGGAGCCTCAAGCAATCCGGTTTCGTGATCGTAAACCGGCTTTAGAACGGGCTGCCCCTGGCGCAGCAGGTCGAGATGCTGGCCGACAATATCAAGATAGTTGCCGTCGGGGTGTAGAGCCGTAATGTTTAGCCCGCGTCGCTGTTCGCGACTGTATTTGTGATAATCATCCGTGCAGATAAGGGTGGCCTCCGAGACCCCCATCAACGCCGCCAAACCCTGGGTCAAGGTGGTTTTACCGGCGGCACTGTCGCCGACAACGCCTAACATAAGTGGTCGATGGTGTGATATTGTTTCGATCATGCGCCCCTGTTCTTTTTGTTGCCTGTGCAAGCTGTTTGTTGAGGAGTAAGGAGTAAATAAATATCCTTTACTCCTTACTCCCGTCTCCCTATTCCCTGTTATTATACAGCTTTCTTACACAGGAACAGAATAGCGCCCTTCAATCGTATTCAGCAAGGAAGCGAACGCTTCGGCAAATGCCTCGACACCGGCGACTTCCAAATCCTCCGTTATTTGGGCCAGCGAAATACCCAGTGCATTCAGTTCGGCAAAGACATGGCGAGCGTCACCAAGATCGTTTTCGATGGTTAGTTCGGCCCGACCATGGTCGCGGAAAGCTGCCAGGGTAGCCGGGGGCATCGTATTGACGGTATGCGGCCCGATCAGTTCATCGACATAGAGCGTATCAGAGTAGGCCGGGTTTTTGGTGCCGGTCGAAGCCCATAGCGGGCGCTGCACGCGAGCGCCCTGAGCCTGCAACGATGCAAAGCGTTCGCTTTCGAAGATTTCCCGAAACGTTTGATAGGCTAGCCTGGCATTGGCGATAGCGGTTTTGCCGAGTAGGGCTTTGGCATCTGCAATGCCGATAGCTGCCAGACGCTTATCAACGGCCACATCAATGCGTGAGACAAAGAAGGAAGCAACCGAAGCAACATCCACAGGCAGCCCTTGCGCAGCGCGG
Source organism: Anaerolineae bacterium (assembly GCA_020433835.1). The sequence continues at coordinate 3,906 of JAGRBY010000080.1, forward strand.
ACCTCCAAACCGGCCAAGTAGGCATCCATCACCGCCCGATAGCGCTCGATGGAGAAGATGAGGGTAACGTTGACATTAATCCCGGCAGCAATCGCCTGTTGAATGGCCGGCAGTCCGGCTTTGGTCGCCGGTATTTTAATCATCAGATTGGGACGGCCAACCCAGACCCACAGCCATTGGGCTTCGGCCAACGTGGCTTCGGTTTCGTGGGCCAGGGTGGGGTTGACCTCCAGGCTAACGTAACCGTCGCCGCCGTTGGTTTCATTATAGAGCGGGCGCATCAGGTCGGCGGCGGCTCGAATGTCGTCGACGGCCAGCGCCTCAAAGATTTCGAGCGGCGTCTTACCAGCCTCGGCCAGCGGCAGGAGGTCGGCATCGTAGTCGCTGGATTGGGCGATGGCCTTGTTGAAGATGGTCGGGTTCGAGGTTAGGCCCTGTATATCGCCCCGCTCGATCATCGCGGCCAGTTCGCCGTTGTTCAGCAGCCGGCGCTCGATATTGTCGTACCAGATCGATTGGCCTAGTTGGACACATTGTTGAATGGGTGTCGTCATTGTAAGCACCTTTCTTTGCGTTTATAATAACTGTTTGGCTCGCTGTACGATATGGTTCGGGGTCAGCCCCAACTTCTCATATACGGTTTGATAGGGGGCCGAGGCTCCGAAACGATTGATGGCCAGCACATCACCTCGACAGCCGACCCAGCGATGCCAGCCTTGAGCGACGCCTGCCTCTACGGCCAGCCGGGCGGTGAGATGCGGCGGCAGTACGGACTCTTGATAGTCAGGCGACTGGGCCTCGAACAATTCCCAACTGGGGAAAGAGACCAGCCGCACGCTGATGCCTTCGGCGGCAAGCTGCTGACCGGCAGCGATAATCAAGGCCACTTCCGAGCCGGACGCCATCAGAATGAGTGCCGGGTCGTTATCCCCTACATCGGCCAGAACGTAGGCGCCATTGCCTACGTTCCTTGCCGACGTGTAGGCGGCGCGATCCAAGGTAGGTACATTCTGACGAGTCAAGGCCAGGGCGGTGGGGCCATTGCGGCGCTCCAGAGCAATCTGCCAGGCGGCGGCCGTTTCGTTGGCGTCGGCCGGACGCAGCGTAACCAGGTTGGGTATCGCTCGTAACGAGGCCAGATGCTCGATGGGTTGGTGGGTTGGCCCATCTTCGCCCAGGCCAATACTATCGTGCGTAAAGACAAAGATGGTCGGCATATGGGACAAGGCCGCGACACGCATAGCCGGTCGCATATAGTCGGCAAAGACTAAGAACGTCCCACCATAGGGGATTAACCCACCATGGACGGCCATGCCATTGAGGACAGCGGCCATGCCGTGTTCGCGCACGCCAAAATGAAAGTTGCGGCCGGCAGGCGTAGCGGCTTGAAAGGCTTCTTCGCCATCGAGCCAGGTCTTGTTCGACGGGGCTAAGTCGGCTGAACCGCCAACCAGTTCCGGTATCTGCGCGGCCAGGGCGTTGAGCACCTTCCCGGAAGCGGCGCGGGTAGCCATTCCTTTCGCATCGGCAGGAAAGTTCGGCAGCAGTTCTTGCCAATCATCCGGTAATTGACCGCTTAAGCGGCGCTCCAGTTCCTCCGCCAGGTGGGGATAGTCGGTACGGTAGGCTTGTAAGGCTGTTGTCCAGTTGGCCTCCAGGCAAGCACCTTTATCGACAGCTTCTCTGAAAATTTCCAGCACGGCATCGGGTAAATAGAAACGAGGTTCTATTGGCCAGCCTAATTTGGCTTTGGCGCCGTCCAGCTCTTTATCGCCGGGTGGCTCGCCGTGGGCGCTAGCTGTGTCCTGCTTGGTCGGCAGGCCATAGCCGATGTGGGTGCGACACAGGATCAGCGAAGGCCGCGGATCATCTTTAGCAGCATAGATGGCCGCGTCGATGGCTTCGACATCGTTGCCGTCTGCAACCTTCAGAATGTGCCAGCCGTAGGCCACGAAACGGGCGGCGCGATCTTCAGTGAAGGCCAGGTCGGTGCTGCCGTCGATAGAGATATGGTTGTCATCGTACAGGTAAATCAGCTTGCCCAGCCGCAGATGGCCGGCCAGCGACGCTGCTTCGGAGGCCACGCCTTCCATAAGATCACCGTCGGTGACGATGGCGTAGGTGTAGTGATCGATGATGGTGTGGCCGTCGCGGTTAAAGCGAGCCGCCAGGTGGGCTTCAGCAATGGCCATGCCTACGCCATTGGCAAAGCCTTGCCCCAAAGGGCCGGTCGTGGTTTCGACACCGGGGGTGTGCCCGTATTCCGGATGGCCGGGGGTCAGGCTGCCCCACTGCCGAAAGCTTTGTAGTTCGGTCAGCGGCAGATCGTAGCCGGTAAGATGCAGCAGTGAGTAGAGCAGCATCGAGCCGTGTCCCCCGGATAGGATAAAGCGGTCGCGGTTAGCCCAGCCGGGATTTTGGGGGTTATGGCGCAGGTGGCGTGTCCAGAGCGTGTAGGCCAGTGCAGCGGTACCCATCGGCAGGCCGGGATGGCCGGAGTTCGCTTGCTGCACGGCGTCGGCGGACAGAAAGCGAATGGCGTTGATAGCGGTTGTTTGGAGGTCTTTTACATCGGTTGTTGTACTCATCGTCCAGCTCCTTTGGTGTTTTTAAGAACACGGATTGACGGATTAGGAGATTAGAGATTGGGAGATTGGGAGATTGGGAGATTGATCTTTAGAAGTTTTCTCAACTCTACTTTCGGTAAGTTGGAAGTTATCTCAAGGGTGTTGGTGAAGATGGAAAAATCAATCCGTTCATCCTGCTAATCTGTGTTCTAAGATATGATTAGCACAGCGTAAATTCTATTTTTGTAATCGTTTTCAAGCCAAGAAGGAACGACGCAATCTCGGCTGGCAAGAGGAGATTGCTCTGTTTCGTTTACTATGACAAAGGTTTGGTTACTTTACTGAAAACAGAATGAAAACAAAACTTTCAGGCCTGTCATTCCCGCATGTTTTTAGCGGGAATCTATCTTTGTAGCCACTGATGGATGCCCGATAAAGACATTCGGGCATGACATACCCCTTTGCACAAAAGTTATGGTTTCAAACTAATCTGGGTATTGATTACAGTGTATTAAGAGAGAGTAGCAATTACATGCAGATATAATAGGCCATTATCTTCACCTCGACGCATCCGCCGTGGGCAGGCATAAAGCGGCCAGTTGATCGAGCGTAAAAGGCTTAAGGCTGCGGGCAACCAACGTGGCACCGGCAAAGTCTTCGCCAAAGGTGTAGTCGTTGTAGATGACGGCACATGGTAACCCGGCTCGCTGAGCGGCCTTAAACCCGACCTCCGAATCTTCGATGACAAGCGTTTCGGTGGGAGAGATACCTAACGTTTCTTGACAGCGACGATACAGCGGCGATTCGGGGTCGGTCTTAAGGCCACTCTCTTTGCCCAAGATGGGGTCAAAAAGCGACGCGACATCGGGCAGACGTGCTTGCAGCAGCGCCTTGATTTGAGCCTCGCGTGATGACGAGACAATAGCTAAACGGATGTCGCGATCTACGGCAGAGGTGATAATGCGTCGCACGCCTGGTCGCAGCGAAAGTCGCGTTAAGTACTTCTCAATATACAAAGTCTTCTTCAACTGCACAAAGTTGGCTACCGCGTGATCGACCGTCTTGGGGGCCATCGACGGGTATTGTTTCTCTAAGGCCAGTCGCATCCGACGGTCGTTACCCTGAATAGGAAGTAGCGCTTTAAACTCTTCCCAGGTCCAGTGAATGGGGTAACCTAACTGGGCAAAGGCGTCGTTGCAGGCCGCGAGATGTCCGTATCGTTCGGTGTCGGCGATGGTGCCGTCTACGTCAAAGATGATGGCTTTTAGGGTCATGGTCGGTTTGTTGGTTTGATAGTTGGTTAGTTTGTTGACCGTAAGTTTAGGCGAAAATGAGTTGGTTTGTCAAAGGTTGTGGGTTAAAATCGGGAATTAAACCCTCGATAGCCCTATAGTGCGTAATGATATCAAAACAATAGGCACTACACAATACGCACTAAGTCCTCTTATTCCTTACCCCAAAACGCGACGGCGTTCGGCCTTATCTTTTTCTAACTCTGCCATAGCGACGAGCAGTTGGTAGGTAATAAAGAGTTGAGTCAACGCCAATGGGTTCGATTGATCGGTGTCTTCACCGTCGGAGAATTTACCCATTTCCTCCGGGCGCAAATGCTCCAACCCGGACAGGTGGCTCCAGACAACATCTTCAATATGGCTGGCCTGCTCTGGGCTGATGTTGCCGCTAATATCGAGAATTTCAGTAAGTCGACCTTCATCACGGCAAATAGTTGAGGTTACCATCTTCTGGCTCTCGAGCAGAACATCGGTCAAATCCGGGTAGGGCAAGGCCGGGCGCAGTGTCAATCGCGCATTTAAGTGTGAACCGGTCTCCATCTCAAGGTCTCGTGGGCGATAAAAAGTCACTACGGTATCGGCATAGGATTTCTGTGGCTGGATAAAGCTACGTGTGTCATCGACTCGTTTTGCCAGCGAGGCTCTGACCTGCTCTTCCGTATAGCCGCGTTTGGTAGTATCGCGCTTTATTTTCCACATCACGCGCAGTTCTTCTTCAGGAGCCAGATAAACTTTGACATCAAAATTATTGCGCAGCGCCTTGGTGTGATATGGCAGCAGCCCTTCAATAATAACGTATTCTCTCGGCTCAATGTATTCGGGCGGGTCGAAGTCGCCGGTGGAATGGTTGTAGATGGGTTTCAAGATGGGATGACCGCGCCGCAGCAAATCGAAGTGATGTTCCATGATATTGATATAGTTACACATCGGGTCAAGCGCACTGATGCCCATTTCAGCTCTGGTTTTGCGGTTATAGCGATGATAATCATCACTGCAGATGACGGTGACGCGCTCTTTGCCTAAAATTCGGGCAATTCCATCCGAGAGGGTTGTCTTCCCGGCTGCGCTGTCACCACACACCCCCAATAATATCGTTCTTTTGAACGGCATAGTTTTACTCCATTGTCTAACGAATTTACTAACTTGATAACTATACCCGCCCTGATATGTATTTCGACAAAGTTTGTTTTATGAACCGTGGCAGCGATTGTGTTCACATTGCGCCATCTTGCAATAGTCGTTTGAAAGGGGATACGTTACCAACGTGTTTGATACAACTTTCCCACCATCATTTGGGAGCATAAATTAAATAACTCACATATTTTAGTTTACGTAATGGGTAACTAGTAACTGGTAATTGGTTATGCAATCTCCAGTCTCTAATTACCAGTTACCAATTACGAATTACCCGACAGAATTAAGCAAGTTAATTAGCATTCACGCCTTTAGTGATGACCATTCCCGCTACTTGCTTCTTCATCCAGGCCACCGCGAAACACACGGCTTTGACGAATGTCATTTTCATCAATGCGGGTTAACTCATCCGGCATAACTTTGCCGCCGTTGTTCACCAACCGATTAGCCTGGCGCAGTTTGATACGATCCAGAGCATTGCGGACGCTGCGGGCGTTGGAAAAATGGGGTTGCTGCATACGATGCTGCAAATATTCCCAAAAAGCCTGCCGCGAGCAGTCGTCGAACTTGTATGTTTGTTGGCCGACCATAAGCTCGGCAATGGACATCAACTCCTCCAGAGAATAGTCGGGAAAATGAAGATGATGGCCGATGCGGGAGTGAAAGCCGGGATTGGCCTGAAAAAAGGTATCCATTCTATCTTTGTAACCGGCTAAAATCACGACCATATCATCACGGTTGTTCTCCATAGCCTGGAGCAGCATCTCGATGGCCTCCTGGCCGTAGTCTCGCTCGTTTTCAGGCCGATAGAGATAGTAGGCTTCGTCGATGAACAGCACCCCGCCCATCGAGCGTTTGATGATGTCCTTGGTTTTTGGAGCCGTATGGCCTACATACTGCCCTACTAAATCATCGCGGGTGGCGACGACTACGTGACCACGGCGCACATAACCCAGATGATGCAAAATTTTGGCCATCCGCGTTGCCACGGTTGTTTTGCCGGTGCCGGGCTTGCCCGTAAAGCTCATGTGCAAGGTCGGTCGCTCGGTTTCGATGCCCTGCTCCTCACGCAAACGTGCGATGAGTAGCAAAGCAGCAATCTCTCGTATTCGTGTTTTAACGGCCTCAAGTCCAATCAACTCTTCATCGAGTTCATCAAGAAACTGCTGAATTTTAGCATTCTCAAAGGCTTCGTTTATATCAATCATGGTTGCCTCGTTTGCTTGTTGTCCTTTTTCGATATGAGAACGTGTTGTCTGAGTCAGGTATTAAACCTGATTTAGCTAATTAGACAGAATTCACATGATTAAAAAGATTTTTATCTTTCAAATTCTAAAGAATTCAGGTCACCTTGTTAATCTTGTAAATCCTGTCTATAAAATTGCTTAGTACCGCTGACCCGATGGTTTGGTGGTTGCATACGGCTTAAGGGTATAGTTAATTTGCCGATCGGCTGTCTCGGTGCGCTCCAGATGGAAACCGGGTTCTTCAACCGGTCGATTGGCAATGAAGCTCAAGGCCGTGGTCTGTCGACCCAAACTGCGGTCATAGCCGTTGATCCGAATATAATAGTTGGGGTACTGATCGCGGCAGGCTTGAAATTCTTCCATCACAGCGACCGCATCCTTCATATCGAATAGAGGCAGCCCCCACATATCCCAATAGACGTTACGAGGATGTGGGTCGTCGGTGTATTCAATTGAAATTGGCCAGCCGTTGTTCAGACAATACTGAATCTGGGCTTTAATTTCATCATCCGTTAAATCGGGTAAATAAGAAAAGGTTCCTTGCGTAATGCGCATCATTCGCCTCCAAAGTGTCAATAGTTAAGATAGAGTGGTATCGCAATGTAAGACAAACTTAAGTTTGTCTTACAAGATTTCCACTTTTTGAGAAAACAGATAAGGTGTTACACAAACGTCGGTGTTGGTACGACATCGGGTGTGTCGGTTGAGGTGTACTCAAACGTGACATCCTTCCACACACTCAAGGCTTTGCGCAACGCCGGAGACCATTTGGCCGCCTTCGCCAAAATTTCCGGGCCTTCGTTTACGTAGTCACGACCTTCGTTGCGAGCCTGAATGATGGCTTCCAAAGCAACCCGGTTGGCGGTCGCACCCTGAGCGATGCCGTCAGGGTGTCCAATTGTACCCCCGCCAAATTGCAGCACTACATCTTCGCCCAGATAGTTGATCAACTGGTGCATCTGTCCGGCGTGAATACCACCCGAAGCCACCGGCATTACACCCGGCATACCGCCCCAATCTTGCTCGAAATACAGCCCTTCGACCGGGTTGGCATCCAACTTGCTTTCGCGCAGCGTGTTGTAGAAACCGCGCACCGTGTTGGGGTCGCCTTCCAGCTTGCCAACGACCGTACCGGCGTGAATATGATCGACCCCGGCCAGCCGCATCCATTTCGAGATAACGCGGAAGTTGATACCGTGCGTTTTTTGGCGGGTATAGGTGCTGTGTCCGGCGCGGTGCAGGTGGAGCAGCACGCCATTTTTACGCGCCCACTTGGCCATCGATTGAATGGCGGTATAGCCAATGACCAGATCGATCATCACCACGATACTACCTAATTCTTTGGCAAATTCGGCCCGCTCGTACATATCTTCCATTGTGGCGGCTGTAATATTGAGATAATGACCCTTGATTTCGCCGGTTTGGGCCGAAGCCTTATTGACCGCTTCCATACAGTACAAAAAGCGGTCGCGCCAACGCATAAAGGGTTGGCTATTGACGTTTTCATCATCTTTGGTAAAGTCGAGACCGCCTTGCAGCGCCTCATATACCACCCGACCATAATTGCGAGCCGAAAGCCCCAACTTCGGTTTCACGGTTGCGCCCAACAGCGGACGGCCATACTTACCCAGGTGTTCACGCTCCATAATGATACCGAACGGCGGCCCTTGAAACGTTCTGACGTAATGGTGCGGAAAGCGCATATCTTCCAACCGCAGCGATTTCAGTGCCTTGAAGCCAAAGACGTTGCCGATAATGGATGCCGTCAGGTTAGAAATGGAACCTTCTTCAAACAGGTCGATGTCGTAAGCGATATAGGCGATATACTGATCGGTGCCGGGGACAGGATCGACGCGGTAACATTTGGCCTGGTAGTGTTCATAAGTGGTTAACCGGTCGGTCCAGACGACCGTCCAGGTGGCGGTTGAAGACTCCCCGGCGATAGCTGCCCCGGCCTCGATAGCGTCGACACCCTCTTGGGGAACCAAGCGAAAAGCGCACAAAATATCGGTATCTTTGGGTTCGTAGTCTGACCGGTAGTAGCCCATTTCAGCATAAGGTGTAACCCCGGCGGACCAGCGCCCATTCTGTTTATTACTCGTTATGGCTGCCATTGATAATCTCCTATAAAAATAGTGGGTTGGTTAGTTGGATAGTGGGTTGGTTTGTTGGATAGTGGGTTGGTTTGTTGGATGGCTGGCTGGTTACAATCAAACCGTCAAACCATTCAACTAACCAACTATCAAACTATCAAACCATTCAACTAACTATCCATCCAACTTATGTTTGGCGTGATTACTACTGATGGTTACACTATATCAATCATTTGTGAAAAATGTAACACTAGAATGGGTAAAGGATATTGACATTTTTAGGTGGGGTGTTCCTACCCGAACGGGTAGGGAAAGAGCGAAGTCTAAAGAGTTGTATAATTAGGCAGAAGAACACAATAACTGGGGTAACAGGATCAAGTAACTGGTAACTGATAATTGGAGACTAAATATCCAATCTTTAATTACCAGTTACCAATCACCGAATTTCCGGATAAATCTTATGACTTGTAAATCTTAGCGCTTAGTTTCTTGGCTTTTGAGGTAAATACGGGCGGCTTCGGTGCGGTTGTTGACCTGCAATTTTTGGTAGACGTTCTTGAGGTAATACTTGATCGTATTCTCGCTGAGGTGCAGCGATGAGGCGATTTCGTGATTGGTTTTGCCCTGCGCAATGTGGGCCAAAACCTCTCTTTCACGATCGGATAGGGTATGGGTGGGGTCGACTTCGACGACGTTTTGGCGACCGGCGCGTCGCAGCAGCCAGTTGTGAACGGCTCGCGGGTAGACAATCTGCCCACCCGCCACCCGCCGGATAGCATCGATCATCTGACGGGACGGCTCTGTTTTGAGGACGATGCCGTCAGCTTCCAGTTCAACGGCCCGCTGCAACGACTGCCCATCGGCCATTGCGGTTAAGACCAGTACCCGCACCGGTAGGTTATGCTGCCGAATCTGTTCCAGCGCGGCAAAGCCGTCCATGCCGGCCATCATCAGATCGGTGATAACGACATCTGGTTGATGCTCTTCAATAGCCGCTAGCAGCGACTTACCGTTGTGGGCTGTAGCCACCACTTCGATATCGCCGGTATCGGCCAGATGCAGTTTGAGGCCATCGAGCACCAGGGCGTGGTCATCGGCTAAAATAACGCGAATCGGTTTATCCATAACACGGTACCCTTACTTGAATGCGCGTGCCTTCACCCGGCCGGCTGTACAGCTCGAATGTGCCGCCGACCAGTTGGGCGCGATCACGCATACCCCGCAGGCCAATGTGTTCGTTGCGCTCGGTGGCTGTGGGACCAATCAGACTGGGGGGTGTAAAGCCTTTGCCATAATCGACGACTTCCAGATGAATATGATCCTGGTGCGACCAGAGATAGACAAAATGCTCTTTCACGCCGGCGTGCAGGGTGCCGTTGGTCAGCGCTTGCTGAAGGATACGATAGAGGGCGATCTTAATCGGCACGTCTACTTCCGGCACTGCTGATTCGGCTTCGAAGTGGACGGTGGCTTGGGTCATCTGCTCGTGCTGAATGATTAAGCCCTCCAAAATATCGAGCAACGGACGCTGCTTAAATTCAGGCGGATGAAACGTGCCTAAAAAAGTACGAATTTCGGTCAGAGCGTTCTCAAGCAGCCAGCCAACATGCTGGAGGTTGTCTTGATAAGTGGGCAGTTGTTCGACACAGTTATCGCAGTCGGATGCAATTAACCGCCCGGTGAGATGCTGGAGATGATCCAGCCGATGGACCGCTGCGTAAATTTTTTGGACCGGACCATCATGAATATCTAACACAATACGGCACAGTTCTTCCTCGGTGACCGGCAGAATGCGTCGGGAAGCCGTCACTTGTGACCAATCTAACTCGCGGTTGCCTTCGCGGGAAAGATTCTCGATGATCTGAGCCGCGCCCCGAACTAAGCGCTGATGCATAGACAGCCACTCACGCCGGCCAGCACTGTGAACGGCCAACAAAGCTGTGGTGGTTCCCTGCGAGGCCAAAGGTTGAATAAACACATCTGGCGGGCGTATTTCAAGCAATCGAACCCAACCGGTAGATGTTAAGCGTCCCACTTGGGTAAGAATGTGGGGTGTTTCAACGGCACTATCGGCTAAAACGACCACGGCGGCGGTGGCATCAACCTGATCGAGCAAACTATTTAAAACGGCTTCATAGGCGCGAAATAGTTGTTGAGGCATAATATTGGGTTTATACACCAAATTAAAGAAGAGACCAAATTGCCGACCGGCTATCGGGATAAGGGATTATGTGCTGCAAAGTTGCGTACTTTATGTGGCATTTTCGATAGAATTAAAGAGTAATATGCCTTTTGGGGCCAAAAGTCAATCTCTTTAAATATCTGTTTCCTAACTTGAAGATTATGAAAAGTTCTGGTAGAATGGAGTCATCTAATTCCCCTTATTATTCGGAATTAATCAGGCTCAAGCTTTAACACCACCAAAGCTGCCACTATTAGCGCAACTGAACTTCATTGACACTTCGATAACAGCCTAATTTGTTGTTCTGAAGTGAATCAGCACTCTCCAATCCATTGGGAATTTTGTAGATGATAGGGGTGATACTATTCGTCTGCTATCTCTGCGATGCTAAAAACTGCCGTAAGGAACATATAATGAACGAGCAAATTCAAGATTTTCTTACCTTTCTAGAAGAAGAAAAAAAGTATGCCGATAATACCATTGCGGCTTATCAGAATGACCTCAATCAGTTTACGCAATTTGTTACTGATGAACAAGAGGATGGTCAGGCAGAAAACTGGACTGAGGTAGGTAAGGGCATTATTATCAACTATATAGCCCATCTTAAAAATAATGGGTACAGCTCTTCGACAGTAGCGCGCAAAGTGGCAGCAATAAAATCTTTTTTTCATTTTTTAGTGGCAGAGAGTGTTATTAAGGAGGATCCAACCTATACCCTTGATTCTCCTAAAGTGAAAAAACGGCTGCCCAAGGCGATATCGCCCAGCGAAATTGATCGCATTCTTAACGCCCCGTCGCAAGAAAACGGGCCTAAAGCCCAACGTGATATAGCCCTGCTGGAGATGCTGTATGCCTCGGGTATGCGGGTAACCGAGTTGGTTTCGCTCGATACGACCGACCTTGACTTTGCCACCGACACCACCGGCAGCGTTAGAGTGAGAGGTAAGCGGGCCAACAAAGAACGCGAAATACCGCTAACAGGACACACCCTATCCACTCTAAAAAATTACATTCAGGGGGGACGCGAGCAGCTTGCGCACGATCCCAATGAAAACGCTTTATTTTTAAACAACCGTGGTCAACGCTTAACTCGGCAGGGGCTGTGGCTTATTATTAAACATTATGTTGAAGCGGTCGGCATATCATCAGAAGTTACCCCCCACACGCTACGCCACTCTTTTGCCGCCCATAAGTTGAGCCAGGGTAAATCCCTTCAGGATATTCAAAAGCTGCTGGGGCACGCCAATATTTCAACCACCCAAGTGTATGCCCACATTAATCAGGAAAATGAAAAGAAGTAATGCAAGCATTTCTGCAATAATGTAAATTATCGCTAAAGCTGAACCTTGTTTCTTGATGCAGAGCATAAAGTTCTCTGCATTTTTTATTTTCTTATACGTTGAGGAGAAATAATATTTATGACAACCGACTCAAAGGATTTCTTCACCTACGAGGAATATCACGAGGCAGCCGACTTCATTCGCTCTAAAACCAACCATCAGCCGAAAATAGGGCTAATCTTAGGTTCGGGTCTTAGCCCGCTCGCTGATGAGATTGAACTGGCTGATATTATTCCCTATCAAGAGATACCCCATTTTCCCCACTCAGGCGTGGTCGGGCACGCCGGGCGATTGGTCATCGGTCGGCTGGGTGGGCAAACCCTGATCACGATGCAAGGCCGCTCGCATTTTTACGAAGGTTATCCGCTACAGCATATTACTCTCCCTATTCGGGTTATGAAACTTCTTGGCGTGACCATGTTGATTGTCACCAATGCCGCCGGAGGCATCAATACCGGTTTCAAGGCCGGTAACCTGATGCTCATTACCGATCACCTTAATTTTGTGGGCAACGGCGGTCAAAATCCACTGCGAGGCCCTAACCTGGAAGAATTTGGGCCTCGTTTTCCCAGTATGGCTCAGGCTTATAGTCCCCACTTGGTGGGTTACGCGCGTCAAGCCGCGCAAGAGCTGGGCCTTACCCTCCAAGAAGGGGTGTATGCCTACGTAGCGGGTCCTTCGTTTGAAACCCCCGCCGAGATTCGCTTTTTGAGTGCGGTGGGGGCCGACGCCGTCGGGATGTCGACCGTACCGGAAGTGATTGTGGCCAACCACTGCGGAATGGCTGTAATGGGCATCAGCACTATTACAAATATCACAATTCGTGAGCTTCACTCCGGTTTAGAAACATCTCATGAAGAAGTTCTTGAAACTGGTAAAAAAATTGTTCCCCAATTAATCGCGTTGCTTAAAGCCATTGTAGAAAAGATCGAATAAAATATTCCATCTATGGCTGATAACTTGTAAAATACGTCCCAAAATCCCGAAAAATAAGAGCATATTGGTGGGGTTACGTCCCATTTTTACAGCATTCCGGCCAGGTCTAACCCTTTAACAAACAGGGGTATGCAGGCTTGAAGTGATTTGCCACCATTTATCCCTGTTTGTATACTTTATCCTTGATATCAACCTTACGGAATCGAGACAATACAACCGCCTATGCTTGAATTTCTCAGGCCAATCATCGACTTTGCCACCTGGCTTTACATCGGTCTAGGATTACTGGGCCTCTTTTTTCTGAGAGTAATGTGGCTAGCTCGAAAGGATAGAACCCGATCGATCTTTACGCTTGAACGTGAAAATGCCAGCGTTCGCTTAACACGTGCCTTTGCAGGCTTTATGATTGTTTTAGCCGGGGTACTGGGCGTTTATTATCTCAGTGTGGTGACGCCTGCCATTGTGCCTCCGCCACCGGATACCCCCACACCAACGCCTATTTTGGCGCTGCCACCTACACCAACGCCGCCGCCTCTGCTGCCCACGCCCACGCAAACGCCAACGGTGCTACCTACACCCACGTTAGTAAATGGACTGGCCATTGGGACGGAAAACAGCACCCCTGTACCCGCCGTGCAGCCAACTCCGGCTCCGGCGTTATCAAATGGTCAAGCACCCAACTGTTCTAATTCCGACGCTCGTATTACACAACCGGGTAATAATGCGCAAGTAGCCGGGATGGTTCAAGTTATGGGGTCAGCCGCTATTGATAACTTTCAATATTACAAGTTCGAATTTCGCGACCCAACCACGGGCGAATGGATTTTTATTTCGCGATTTGATAATATGGTTCCATCCGGTGTTCTCGGGCCTTGGAACAGCGATACCCTTACTCCGGGTGAGTACGACTTTCGGTTGGTTGTGGTCGATAATACCGGCAACTTTCCTGAACCGTGCGTCATTCGGATTCGGGTTCAGTGAACATAAGTTCTAAAGTCACCCTGGCCGTGTGACAAATTTTGATAAAAGTGGTAGAATCGAATGAAGTTTAGACTCATTTAACTTACTTATGAGTTACGCACTTCAAAAGGTGACAGTCACTTCGATGTATTAGATCGAGCTATCTGGGCCAAATGGACGCTCATTTGTAGTGAATAAGTGACTGTCACCTTGCCGGATACACCCAACTGTGTAACTCATA
>JAGRBY010000810.1 GCA_020433835.1 Anaerolineae bacterium
TTACTATTTAAGTTTGGCCAAGATACTTTTTGTCGGGCTGATTGTGGTGGCCGGTGGGCTGATCTTGTGGCAAATTGCGGCCCCCCCCTTCTTAGAAGAGCGCGATGATAACCCGCGCCAGGTGGTCGCCGAGCAGCGCATCGAGCGCGGGCGGCTGCTAACCCGCGACGGCATCCCCATCGCCGAGACGATTATCGATGAAGACGATGTGGCGCGACGACATTACCCGTATCCCGGCCTATCGTCGGTGACGGGCTATTATAGCATCCGCTATGGGGTCGGCGGGGTGGAGGCGACGTTCGATTCGATCCTGCGCGGTGAGGTCGATCAGACCGATGAGCAGCAAGTGGTCGATGATCTGCTGCATCGACCGCTGGTGGGCCGCGACGTAACCCTGACCATCGACCTCCCGGCCCAGGTTGCCGCCGATGTGGCCCTGGACGATCAGGAAGGGGCGGTGGTTATCATGGAGATCGAGACCGGCGCGGTTTTGGTGATGTCGAGCCACCCGACCTACGACCCCAACACGCTGGATGAAACGTGGGACACCTTGCGCCAAGACGCACGCGCCCCGCTGGTGAACCGGGCGACGCAGGGTTTGTTCCCGGTCGGCGATGTATCGCGCTTGATTGGGCTGATTGGGCTGTACGACTCCGGCGTAACCCGCCCGCTCAACCCGCTGACGGATCCCCTGGAAGAGATACTGGCTCCCCTCGGCCCGACCGGCTACGCCACGACGGCCCGCCAGCTAGGGCTGATTGATCCTCTGCCCGGTTTAGCCTCGCAGCCGGGGCGACTGCCCGATTTTAACGATAAAGGCACGGTGAAAGATTTGGCCGTGACGCCGCTGCACATGGCCCGGGTTGTGGCTGCCCTGGAGTTGGACGGTCAACTGCCGACGCCGAAGCTGGCCCTCGACGCCGAGCCGGAATTCATCCCCAGTTTTCGACCCGGCACCGCGGATTTGACCCGGCCCTGGCTGTCGCAGGTTGATGACGGCTTGATTGGCTTTTCAGGACAGGCTAGCCCCGAAGAAACAGGCCAGCAATCGCTCAGTTGGTTCATCGGCCTGGCTCCCACTACGGTTACGGAGCCGATCATCGAGCCGACGTCTGTCGCTCTGACGGAGTCGGGCTTGATTTTCGACCCGACCCAAATCGAGCAAGTCACGCCCACGCCGGTTGTCAAGGCGCAGGTGGACAGGGCCAAGTACGTTGTCGTCGCGGTGGTGGTGACGGAGACCCCTGAGGCGAATCCGGCGTTGTCTATCGCCAGGGCGTCGCTGGGGGCGTTGATGGAACCGTAGTTTTGTGGTAGAGTCACTTTGATGGTAGAGATATCCGCTCAGATGTAGATGGAGACTTAGCCAAAAAGGCAACGGATTTTATGACATTGCTGTATCTTGATTACAATTGTTATCAAAGAAGTTTTGATGATCGTGCTCAAATCAGGATTCAATTGGAAGCGTTAGCTTGTCAAGAGATTTTTACCAGGGTTGAACAGCAAGCTGATTTGGAGTTGGTCTGGTCGTTTATGCATCAGGATGAGGCAATTCTTTGTCCTTTTCCTGATCGAAAAATAGAGGCGCTACGTCTGTCGCGGCTTTGCCAACATAGAATAGGCCCCGAGCAGGCAATTTATCATCAGGCCAAACAGTTTCAACAACAAGAGCCGTTTTCTGCCAAAGATGCTATCCATCTGGCCTGCGCTGTTCACACCAAAGCTGATTGGTTGATTACTTGTGATGATCGTTTCCTGAAACAGTCTCAACGACTGGGTTTGTCCATAAAAATTGTAAATCCGGTGGATTATGTAAGAGAGGAGTCTAACCCGTGACACTCAACGATACAGAATTAAGAATTAAAGGAATAGAAATTTTAAACGAATCTCTGGGCATAGCTGCCGCACTGCGATTTTTGAGCTTGCTGCATCGTGATCCAACGGATTATGTATCCATATCCCGAAGACTTTATGAAAATCAAACTATTGATGATATTTTTGAGCGGGCTAAGATAAACTGGACAGCTGAGGACGATGCTTCTGTAAATGAAACGGATACTGTATAAGTAAGTTTGTTAGCCAGAGATAGCGCAGATTAATTTCAAAGGTGACAGTCACTTATTGATGAAGCGAGTAAGACAACCAACTGTGAGTGGCAAAAATATTACGAGCGTTAAATTAACGGCGAATGATTTGCCGGTAGGAGAAACGGATTGGGATGCGCTTGATACGTTGAATGATGAAGATGTAGAGCAAGCTGCCCTAAACGATCCTGATGTGCCGCCGACTTCAACGGAAGCCCTGGCTCATTTTCGACAAGCCGTCGATGTTAAAGCCATTCGGGAGAAATTATCACTAACCCAAGCCCAGTTTGCAACAACGTTTCATTTGTCGTTGGGGACTATTCAGGCCTGGGAAAAAGGCGAAACTATTCCTGATCCGGTTGCCCGGACCCTGCTTAGGGTTATAGAGCGTAACCCGGAGGCAGTTAAGGATGCTTTGACTGTTGGTTAAACGATATTAGGATCTTCTGAAAGACATGAAGTCTGTTTCTTCATGTCTTTCAAGCCCCTCATGGTAAAATAAACACCCCTCTCCCCAATTTTACGCCGGTGGTGCTTCCATAAAGTAAATATTGTACTTGGCACACACCTTCAACAACGCTTCCATATCGGGCGGGCCGTCTGGAGTAGGCGGATGGGCTTTGTCTGCAACCGGAATGCCGATTTCCTCAAAAAACAGCTCCATATTACCGGCGGGTTCAAAGGTCATCATCACCTTGCCCACGGTATCGCCAATGTTGCGGAAGCCGTGGGGGATGCCGCCGGGAACGTGAACCATAGAACCGGCCGGTGCCGGGGTAGCGAACTTATGGCCGGCCTCATCTCGCCCGTAGATTTCATAGCTCCCTTCCAAAATATGAAACGTTTCTTGCTGCGGATGGGTATGCAGCAGCGGCACACCATCGCCGGGCTTTGTTAGCGACTCGACCACTGCGTATTTATTGCCGGTCTCCTGCCCGCTGAGCAGTACGGTCATTACTTCATTGATGACCAGGATGGCCGGTTTGTTATCGGCCACCACAATAGGGGTATTTCCATTGGTAGACATAGGTATCTCCTTCATTGAATGAATGGCCTGCCGAAAACAGGGCTTGGTGCCGTTTCAGCGTAGGCGCTCTGTGATGTTGATTACGCTCAGTATAGCAGCCGATCATACGGCTATCGTGCTAAATGCCGCC
>JAGRBY010000811.1 GCA_020433835.1 Anaerolineae bacterium
TTTTTGACAGCCAATACGCTTTTTCATCCGTTTCATCGGACAAGTTGGCTATCGAAAAAGCGCCTCGATCTATTTTGAGTGAATCACTATTCATTTCTGATGATCCCTTTTCGTTCAACATAAGTAAAGTATACCAAAAATTGTGAGCCTAGACTAACCTACTGCGAATATTTAATCTTAAATTTACTCTAAAAGGCACCCTTGAATTGAATGCCCCAGCTAACGCCACCATTGTGCTGCCGTTAGTGACACCGCAGGCATTGAAGTCCCGCGTGAAAAAGTAGCTTGGGCGGTCAGCACCAACGGGTTTGTTGGGCCGCCTCTTTCATATTACCACCATCTCATTTAAAGTGTATTTAGGAATTTCTGACAATCCAACTGTCGATTTGTAATTTGAGTTCATCTAACTGAACCATAATATTATCAATCATTCGGTTTACATCTTCATATGGGGCAATTTCTTTAAGCTGTTTGCGACGAAGATCATCTCTTGTAGATGCATTCATTTTACCTGTGGTTTTCTTGCCAAATAAACCTGCGGCAAGACCAGCACCAAATCCTTTGCCGACTTTAGTTTTCGCTGTAGTATATGCAGAATTAATAGTTTTTTTAGTTAAGCCTATATCTTTTTTGACCAACCGTAATTCTTTCTTTACTTGATTAATCTTAGTCTTATGTAATTTCGCCTCTGCAACAGTGGTCCATTGCAAATGAATTTTCTTGCCTTTAGCCAATGCACCAACAATTTCCCACACCTTTTTTTCATAGTCTTTTGCATTTGTCATAGTAATTTTATCTCCCTTTACTTGTCCTGAATTTCGCTTGGGTGGTCAGCACCAACGCCTTGCTTGTGCCGCCGTTAGTGTGACCCAATTAAAACCAAGTCTCGCGTAAATTTACTGCTTGGGCGGTCAGCACAAAGCGGATTGTTATATTGCCTTTTTTGTTGCCCTACACCTTATAATTACAGGCATAAGCCAACATTTGTTTAATAGGTAGCCACAAATTCATCCACCAACTCATCCAACTTGGCTTGGGTGAACCATTGCCCCCGCACCATCACCCCCAGCCGTTCTTGAGTGTTGGTTACATCTTCTAGCGGATTATTGGACAGCAGGATCAGGTCGGCCCGGTTGCCTTGTTCAATAGTACCCCAATTGTTTGCAGCACCCATACGTTCGGCAACTTGGGCGGCATTGCGTGTACCCGTGGCCAAGGCTTCAAAATTGCTCAAACCAGCTTCAACCAACAGAGGCAGTTCCAAATGGGCCGAGTAGCCGGGGATGATGCCTTCAACAGTTACATCTGTACCCAATGTAAGGAGCGCCCCGTGGTCTTGCATAGCTTTGGTAATTTGCATGAGGGCCGGTCGCCAACCACTGCGACGATAGCTTTGTTGTCCCTGCCAGTTAATCAGACGTCCGCCATTACGCCACTCTTCCATTTTCTCTGGTCGTATGACGCTGTACTCTGACCGTTGCAATATCCCAATATCTTCCAGCCCCAAAAGGATGATCTCATTGGTAATCAGGGTGGGGCTTAGGGCCACATCGTTTTCAGCCATCAGTGCGGCTATGTCGTCAATGCGGCTCATATCTATCTCGTATTCTATCCATGCATCGGTCGTAGGATCGAAATCAATAAAAACATACGACATAAACTCATCGGCGTGGGCTACTTCATCTTGCCCCGCTTCAACCATCTCGGCCAGGGTGACAAATTCCGGGGCGTCTACGATATGACCATCGGTATATATGTCCAACTTCTCAGCTTCATCCATCAAGGCAAAATAGATGTCTCGACTCATCCAATCGTAGGGCTTGATAAAATCGGCGCCGGTTGCTTTTTGATCACGCACCATTTGGCGAGCTTCGGTCTCGGTTTCTGGCACGGAAGCGTGGGGGAAACTGAGCTGAATATAGGCAGTCAGGGGAATAACCTTCAACCAGGCCAGCAATATTCCCACCAGTAGCAATCCCGCCAGAGATGGCAAAATAAAGCGTCGGATCTGCTTAAAATCGGGAATGAGTCCAGTAAACTTGGTGGCTAACCAGATGACCAGCCAGATAAGGATCCCCATCACAAACGGGGCCAAAATGACCATAAGCCGAAACATAAGCACCGATGAGTTTAGGAATGAGGGTACGCCATAGATACCGTTACCGCTAGTATAGATAGTCGGACCCAGCAGTTCCCCGTTGGCAACCTGCTCCCGCCATTCAAAATGTTGCGGTATTGCGTTAAAATTACGCACCGTCGTTATCCCCTCGGCCAGATAGAGCCGCAAAGAGTCAGGGTCGGCATCAAAAGTAAGATGCATATGCATATCGGCTAGACCGGGCATCAGATACGCGCCGTTGCCCTCAATGATTTCGGTTCCAGTTGGGACTTCGACTTCATCTACTGGGCCGATGGTTGTGATATGGTCGCCTTCAACGACGACGGTCTGGTTTTCCAAAAGCCGCTCGGTATCCATAGGGATAACGTTGACGTTGATAAAGGTAGTAGTTTTGGAAGATTGGGCCAGGGTTGACTCCAGCCTTTGACTGCTGAGCGCCAACAACGTCAAGACCAACAAACTCATCAAGATAAAGAACCGCTTACAGAATGGGTATATGTAGGTTGTCACTATCTCTTTCCCCTTTTTTGTGTAACGATATTTGCTCTTATTCATTTTGGGAAGCACAAAAAGAAGTTTGAGGAGTAATTGGCAATATAACCCTTAAGGTAAGCCGTGCCGCAAGGGAACACCACAAAACAGCGAGGTCTCATACCGACACCACACCGCTTACGGTCACAACACTTAGCCTCATCAACCTCACCATTACTTATTCTCCTCAGCCGACACCCCTGCGCCATTCTTTATCTCTGGGCATCGGCTTCACCGCCTTTGTTGGACGGTTTTACGCTCTGTCAGTGGGGGATTGCTCCCCTACCTTCTTGCCAAACGCACCCTGGTCGGCCAGCAACAACGCTGCTGGTGAGCCACGCAACGGTCATTTTCGGTCGGACGCACACCCTTTTTTCCAACCATTTGGCCCCGATTTCAGCCACCCGACGCACTCCGCCCTTCCCAGGCTCCGGGCTATCCCATTGACCGCCACTCACGGTCGCACCCCCTTGCCTGTCGGTTGACCAATTAAGCTCAGAAGCAAAGCTACCAGCCACGGCAGCTCATCAAACTCCCGCCGCAAGAACATACTCCGCTGCGCTCCACAGCGCGGACACGCATT
>JAGRBY010000812.1 GCA_020433835.1 Anaerolineae bacterium
TAGCTACAACAACATATCCGGTAGTCATGCTATCCGTAACAATCAATTTACTTAAAACGGCGGTGATAGGCCTTTTTAAGAAAAACACAACCGGGATCACAAAAAGAGAGAAAATGCTGGCCATCTTACTTTCGGTTTTTAGCAAACGCACCCATAAAACATCAATGGCCTCAAAATACGAATTTCTTTCTTGAATACAGACATTGCGGTACGATTTTAGTAAAACAGCTAATCCATAACGGGTATACCGATAGTAATCGTAAGGTTGGTCATGTATAGGCATAATAAAGGGTGTCGTCAGTATCAAAACACCCTTACCTCTCAAAACTCTATAGACTTCTTGAATAGCCAAATGGGGCGAATGTACATGTTCCAGTACTTCACTCATAATCACAAAATCGAAACAATTATCGCCAAAACCCAAACGATGAGCATCGCCCACCGTATCAGGCATACGATACTGATTTATGTCTAACTGCACAACTTCAAAACTCCGTTGTTGAGAAAACCTGGTGAGCAGTTGATTGATTTTGCCGCCAGACCCTACAGAAAGCACTTTCGAACCTGTGGGTATTCTAGAATATTCTTTCTCAAGAAACTCGTACAGCCCTTTTCGAGACAGGGATTTTGACATCCTTCCCATACGGGTATTAATCCAGTCAAAAGTGGCAAATTCAAACATTTAACAACCTGGCTATGGCTACAAGATGCGCTCCGTTGGTTTGATCAGCCCTATAGCAAAAACGTTTATGTAAATGCCAAATCATTCGTCGCCATGGGCCTAACTGAACAATAAACAATCGATTGTGCAACATCAAATTCAACATATCGTATAACCGGCCTAACTTTGTCACAAACCAGTATGACTCGATCATAAATGCGGAGGATAAATGCTTTTCCAACAGGGTTAAGTCATACTGACGATGATGTTTGTGATGCAACGGCAAATTTGTAGTGGGAACAGAAACAATCAATTTACCACCGGCTTCTAGTTTTGTGGCAACCTTATTAATAAACGAAGGATAATCGGCATCCGGGATGTGTTCCATCACTTCTATGAGCGTAACCACTTGAAACTTACCCGATACTTCAGACACATCACCCCAATAAAATGCAGCTCCGGGGTTAAAGGCTCGAGCAAATAAGATAGCCGACTCAACTAAATCTACGCCCACCAAATGTGGAATTTTACCATCCATCATGTTGATCAATCGGCCGTCACCACAGCCCACATCTAACAAAGAAGCAGGTTGTACATCATTGATTAGTAAATCCTTAATAAATCCCATATAAGTCAAATAATCAATTCCCCATTTTAGTAACCGGTAGTTTGAAATCAAATCTGTTTCCGTAACCGTCGGTATGTAATGATAGGGGAACGAATATTGAGCAGCTTGTGTAGCAAATAGTTTATCGGGCATATTTGTTGACACCTCAGACATCTCTAAAGTCGCCTTGCTTCGTACCACAGATATAACGTACTCCCCCACCGAACAATCAAGCGACTAAGTACAGCTCCCATGACTCCTAAAAAAGGAATCAAGATAAGCAGTGCGCCTATTTGTAATATACCGGAAAGCAAATTGTAGCGGTATATGGCTCGTATTTTCTTTCGAGCTTGCAGTGCAGTTAAAAAAAATGTAGCCGGCCAACCAAAGATTAAAGAGAGTAATAGTAATTGAGTTAATACAATCGAGTCACTGTACTTGGGGTAAATCATCGTAATCACAAATGGCGCCAATAGAATTAAAATAACCACGACCACCACATTCGCAACGGTCGAATAGCCTAATCGATACCGTGTTAGACGGGAATAGACTTGCTTATCAGGCTTTTCAGCGATCTTGGGGAATACTAACGTCCCTGTCATCTTCATCACCCCTTTAATTGCTTCAGGGATTATTGTGGCAATTTTGTAAATAGATAGTTCAACAAAACCGATAGAAAATCCGATGATAATTTGGTCTAAATATAGGGCTACCCCATTAATTGCATTAGCCCAGGTCAGCGACCAACCGTAATGTATTACGTTTGGATCCGGCTTTTGAGTGACGGGGAGCGAGCGTACTTCTCTTCGATAAAAGATCCACAAGAACACCAATTGCACGCCAAGATTCGCTAAAATTAACACAACCAAACCTTGTTGTAACCATAGGAGCAGAATTAGCGAAGTCGTGTTCAAAATTGACAAACCGAAGCTAATAAGACTACTTAAATCAAACCTTTTTAGTCCATTGTAGTAGCTTTGAACAGAACTAAACCCATTGATAAAGGGAACTAATAGACCGGCCATAAAGATCGCTAGCGCAATCTTATCCTCGCCTTCTATCAGTAAATAGTAAAAGGCCACCGCGCTACACAAAAGTGTTGATACCGCTCCCCATTTAATACGAACCCATGTCACCTCACTTAAAACAGCATAATTCCCTCGAGCTGTAGCTTCCGTAAGCGCTATATTCATTCCCGGCAATGTAAATATGGCAAACACGCCCACAATGGACAATACAAAGTTATATTGTCCATAAACCACTTGCGCCGCTAAATTGGCAAAAGCGATTGAACGAACTATCCCTAATAGATAAGCAATTACTTGAGGTATGGTTAACCACAACCCTCCCCTTAAGAAATAAAAGAGATCGAGTTGCAGATACTGTCCAAACAACTTCAATCTTTGCTGTGCTGAAAGGATAATTTTTGCGAAGTTTCTGTTCAACCCAGTCCCTATTCGCGCCGAATTTCTTTGATCAACAACTCGTCATTAACTCATACCATCCCAGAGCAAGGGTATTAACCGTCATCAACAACTGGCTCACCAAAAACAGATTCCGCCTCAGTTATTTATCACCAGGCCAATCAACGATTGTCCGAAAATTCTCTATCCGAAATATCGGAAAAGACTTGTCAGGTTTATCCCGAACTTCTATCCCGGCTTCAAGACAAGTTAAGTAAACAATCTCGGCCAAATCTCCGTCGCCTTCTATGCCAACCATGGTATAGCCGGCCTGCTTTATTTCTTGAAGGTACCGCTTCGAGTCCTCACGTGTAACTCGATACCACTTCAGCGAAGCCTGTATAAACTCTTTTGTGAGACGTGTTTTTTCGGCCACACCTTGGGGCGTCAACAGATAACGCAGCCGGCGGCGCTGCATTTGGGTCACTTTAATATAGCCCTTATTGATGAGCCATTTGACAAACCAATTAACGTGGACTACAGTCACATCTAACGTT
>JAGRBY010000813.1 GCA_020433835.1 Anaerolineae bacterium
CTGAACGGCCGATGTGGCGCGAAATCTGTTCGGCCAGCGCCTCTTTGTTTTCTTCCATGCCCTGCATCAGTTGGTCGATGCTTTGCTGGCTCATGCCCATCTGTTGGAGTTTATCGGGCAACTGCTTCATTAACTCTTCCAGCAGCCGCATGCCCAACTCACGCATCATCCGCGATTGAACCCAACGCTGCTCGTAGGGCCGCCGCGCATTTTGCAAACCCGACTGCTGCCCGGCCTGATCGAGCGACTCCTGGCTGAGATTTTGGCCGTTGAGAAGAGCCTGAAGCAGTTGCATCAAGCTATCGAGCTGCCGGCTATTGATCGAACTGTTGCCCTGTTGAAATTGATTGTTGCCTTTTTCACCACGCTTACCTTGCTGATTTTGCTGGCGCAGCTGCTCTAACAACGCTCGCAGAGCTTGCTGGAGCATATTCTGCTCCTCCGGCGAGAGATCATCATTGAGGTTGAGCATGGGGGGACTGTCGGTGCCAAAGTAAAGCGGAAAGAGATCATCAAACACAGGTTGGTCGCTAACCTCTTTTACCAGCGTTGTACGCAGCGAGTGCCGAAAGTCGTCGCGGCTGAAAATACCCATAAAGTGCGTTGCATTGAACGCGTCTTGACTCTCGGCAATGGATACTCGAACACCGGCGGCGCGCAATCCGGCGATAAATTCTACAATGCGTTTGTCCATCGGTTTGTCTCCAATCTCTAACCGCTGTTAACTATCACCTCAACATTGGGTGATTGGGTAAGACAACCTTAAGGTTGTCCTACGTCATCCCAGTAAGACAAACTTAAGTTTGTCCTACTTTCTTAGCCATAAACATTTCGGTAACTGCTAAAATCATCAGGATCAAAATCGCGGGGATCGCGCCGGCCACCTTTGCCGCCGCGTGAAAGGGCGCGTTTGGCCCGAATAATGTCGGTTTCGTGTTTCAACAAAACGGTCATCGTGTTAGCCATAGTCTGCTCATCGAGCTGCTTGGCGTTGAGCTTAACCAGGGCCTTGGCCCAGTCTAACGTCTCACTGATAGAGGGTGATTTCTTTAAATCGAGTTGGCGCAGCGCCTGCACCATTTCGACGGCTTGTTTGGCCAGTTTCGGCGCTAAGTTCGGCACCTTGAGGCGAACGATGTTGAGTTCGGCCTCGGCGGTGGGATAATCGATATGAATGAAGAGACAGCGACGCTTGAGGGCCTCGCTTAATTCGCGGGTGTTGTTGCTGGTTAGGAAAACGGTGGGTTGGTGTTTGGCGGCAATGGTGCCGAGTTCGGGCACAGTCACCTGGAAATCGCTCAACACTTCCAGCAAGAAGGCTTCAAATTCAACATCGGCCCGGTCGATTTCGTCGATTAACAGCACCACCGGCTGATCGCACATTAAGGCTTGCAGTAAGGGGCGCGGAAGTAAAAAGCGCTCGGAGAAGAAAACCTCTTCTTCAGAGGCAATGCGGTCGGCGGCTTCGGTCAACGAAGAGGTACCTTCGATAACCTGGCTCAGTTTGTCGCGCAGAAGTTGGGTGTAGAGCATTTGCTTGGCATATTCCCACTCGTACAGGGCTTTTGTTTCGTCCAGACCTTCGTAACATTGCAGCCGGATGAAGGGTCGACCCGTGGCCGCAGCCCAGGCTTTGCTCAGTTCGGTCTTGCCGACACCGGCCGGGCCTTCGCTGAGAATCGGTTTTTCGAGCTGTTCGGCCAAATAGACAACCGTGGCGATTTCATCGGAGGCAATATATTGTTGTGATATTAGCTCTTCTTTTATTTTTTCCGTTGCTTCAGACATTCCATCATGCTCCTATGATATTAACTCAACGACATATGGTTTGGCGAGGATAGGTTAAGGGGGGAGGGAGGTAAAAATTACGGTAGGGATAAAAATCAAAATCAATGACTGTATTATGATCCGCTTGATGAAGATTGTCAAGCCATTTTTTGGGCAACTTTTTGGCGTTGGCTCACTATCCAAACGATAGCGCAGCTAAAAAGCAGCACGATGGTGACCGACAGACCACCTTCGGGGCCAAAGGAACCGCCGGTCACCACGTCGGGGCCGACTTCCATTAAGTTAAACAGCGTTCCGCCGGGAGCCGGTTGGCCGCTGACTTCGAAGCCAAACAGGTTGCCTTGCGCCCAGTTCCATACACTGTGAATGCTAAAAACGCCCCACAGACTTTGTTCATAGAGGGCATAGAGGGCAGTAAAGAAGCCAAAAAGCGCCAGATTGAGGACAGCGATAATGCTGAGGTTGGGGTTAAGTAAATGAAACACGGCAAAAAGAAGCGAAGAGACAACGACCCCTAACCAAGGGCGGTGGCGTGCGCCAATGACCGGCAGCAGCCAGCCCCGGGTGAGCGCTTCTTCGGCAGCGCCCTGCACCATCCAGCCGAAAAAAACAATCATCACACCGCCCAGGGCAAAAACACCTGATGTTACGGAGTCATCGGCTTCGAACGTAATAAAGCCCAACAGTGCCGAAATGCCTACCGCCAAAGTAAACATCAGCAGCCCCACTACAGCACCGCGCAGATATTTTGGCAAAACACCCGCTCGCTCCAGGCCGATAGTCCAGAAAGGGCGTTTTTCGAAGAGGGCCAGCCAGGCCCACAGGATTAAAAAGACCGGGCCAAATACAATAATCAAAAAGAGGGCTTGTTCCAAAGCGGTATCGGGAAAAGCGTAATGAAGATCGCCGCTGCTCAGTCCCGTTTGTAATTCGGCGGTGGTAAATTGGCCGGTTGCCAGAGAAAGCAAAATAACAAGAAGAATAGCTATCGGCCCGCCAATAAACTGGGCAGCGAGAATAAAGATAAAGGCAAGTACTACGGCGAGGATAACGTGAGGAAGGCGTTTGCCGGAACGCGCCAGGGCAAACAGATGATTTTGAGGGTTAAGCAAGTTCATACCTGAGAGCCGTCCGGCATGGTGGCACCGGCCAGATGCGCACCATCGAGGTTAGCGCCGGTTAGATCCGCTTCGAACAAATTAGCGCCGGTCAGCACCGCGCCGCGCAGAATAGCTCCGGCTAAATTAGCCTGGGTGAGCTTGGCTCTGGCCAGGAAGGCTCCGGCCAGGTTCGCTTGCATTAAGTTGGCTCGGGTCAGGCGAGCGTGGGCTAAATAAGCCCCACCGAGATTGACTTCTGTCATTTCCGCTTCATCTAAGAAAGAGTCGCCCAAAAAAGCCCCGGCTAAATTGACCTTTGTTAAGACAGCG
>JAGRBY010000814.1 GCA_020433835.1 Anaerolineae bacterium
GTTTTTATTGACCTAATATTCGCCAATATCGCTCGCATCGGCAGTATTAATGCCCTTTAGATGGCGATGGTGATGGTTAAATACATTAATCTTGCTAAGGCTATTTATTTGAGTACTATAAAGTTTATCTTTTCTAGGAGAACCGTCTTTGATAGTTGGCCTCTTTCGCTCGCTTCGTCCTAAACAATGGACAAAAAACGGGTTTATATTTACCCCTTTGATATTTGATGTTAAATTATTTCAATTTGAACCTTTATTAAACAGTGTTATTGGCTTTTTTATACTCTGCCTTATTTCAGGAACTGTTTATTTAGTCAATGACTTAGTCGATATAGAAAAGGATCGAAATCATCCCATCAAAAAAAATCGTCCTATTCCTGCTGGGCAAGTCCCGGTTACGGCTGCTATAGCAGCGGCTGTTATTCTGCCGGCAATCTGCCTGCCAATCAGCTATATTTTAGAACCTATGTTTGGCTTAATTGTAACGGGCTATTTAATACTACAAATTGCCTACTCATTTATTTTAAAAAATATCGTTATTATCGATGTCTTAACGATCGCTTTAGGTTTCGTTTTTAGAGTAGCCAGCGGTGTTCCACTTGTACAAGCAGAGCGCTTCTCACCATGGTTATATGTTTTCACTGTACTGCTAGCCCTATTTTTGGGTTTTGGCAAACGTCGTCAAGAGTTGGTTTTGTTAAAAGGTCAATCAACAACTCGGGCTATTCTAAATCAATACAATTTACCATTCTTAGACTCAATGATGTCTATCGTAACCACCGGAACAATAATTACCTACGCTTTTTACACTTTTTCAGCTCCCAACCTGCCCGACAATCACTTGATGATGCTATCTATTCCTTTTGTCATGTATGGTATTTTCCGCTACTTACACATTGTTCATGTTCAAGGCAATGGTGGTGCACCGGATGAGGTTCTATTGACCGACCTCCCCTTACAAATTACGCTTGCCTTATTTATGATAACGGTGTTTTTAATTTTATATCCGTTTAACTAATATCGACCTTCGATTAAGCGAAATGACTCAAAAAGGCACCTCTATAGTTAGAGGTGCCTTTATTTTTACAATTAATTATCAAGAATGTCCATCAAAAAGATGCTAAAAGTAAAAATTTTAGCGTTTGGTGTATTGCGGAGCCTTTCGAGCGCGTTTGAGGCCAGGCTTTTTACGTTCTTTAGCTCGAGCGTCACGGGTAAGCAGGCCACCTTCACGTAATTTTCTTCTATATTCAGGATCGGCTTTTAATAAAGCGCGAGCGATCGCCAATTTTATTGCATCAGCCTGTCCAGTTACGCCGCCACCGTTTACTTTTACAGTAACGTCAAAGCGCCCCTTCGTCCCGGTAATGTCAAGAGGTTTGTTCAGCATAGCTTGGTCAACTTCGCGAGAAAAATAATCCGTCATGGGTTTATCATTAACGGTAAACTTCCCGCCAGTGCTTCCTGTATGCAATCGAACTCGGGCTGTAGCTTCTTTTCTTCTACCGAGACCTTCGTAATATTGTGTATCTGCCATGTCACTTTTCCTTAATAAAATTAACTGTCTGACTTTAATCCCGGTAGAGTTTTTGGTTTTTGTGCCTCATGAGGGTGAGCGGGGCCTGCATACACCTTGAGTTTTTTGAACATTTGACGTCCTAAGCGATTTTTTGGAAGCATTCCCTTAATCGCGGCCTCTAACACACGCTCAGGAAATCTTTGCAACTGATCGCGTAAAGAAATTTCCTTTAACCCACCAGGATAACCGGAGTGTCTATAATACTTTTTCTGGGTCAGTTTTTGTCCCGTCACATGAACTTTTTCAGCATTTACAACAATCACATAGTCTCCACAGTCCACATGCGGTGTATAAATAGGTTTATGTTTCCCACGCAAAACTGCGGCAATTTGGGTAGCGATACGTCCCAAGGTTTCACCTTGAGCATCAACTACATACCAATCTCGTTGAACATCTTGCTCTCTAGCGCTTATCGTTGTTTTCACCGCTATCATTCTCCTTTATAAAACATCTAAAGCAGACCATTTGGATAAGTAACCTTAACCAAATACAAACCACAAGCCGGAGCTGGTGGAGCTGAACTGTTTAGATCACGCGCCTCTAAAATCTCTGTAATGGCGTCACAAGTTATCGTTCCTAAACCTACCTGCACGAGTGTCGCCACAATTTTTCTAACCATTCGGTATAGAAAAGCATTCGCTGTGATAGAAAAAACTAGCCGGTTATCAGCTTGAAAGTCCCAACCTACTTCTGTCACCTGCCGGACAGTATTAATACCTTGAGGTGGTTTACCAAACGAAGCAAAATCATGGCTTCCAAGTAAATATTGGCTTGCTTGTTGCATTAAATTGATATCAAGTTGCTTATCGATATGATAAGCATACTTTCGCTGTAATACACTAGGCCACTGTTGATTGACAATGTGATATTGATATGACCGGCTGATAGCACTAAAACGAGGATGGAAGTCTGGAATTGCTATTAACCGTAGACTACTAAAAACGATATCGTTTGGTAAATTAGCATTAATCGCTCGATGCAAATCGAGTAGAGAGTGTTTCCAAGCCAGATCAAAAGCAATCACTTGTCCTGTGGCATGAACACCTGTATCTGTCCTACCAGCAGCACTAACCCGTATACTTTGTCGAGTAATATGGTTGAGGCATTTCTCTATTTCTCCCTGAACAGTTCGTTCTTTAGCCTGAATTTGAAAGCCGTAAAACAGTGAGCCATCGTATTCAACTATAGCACCATACCGCTGCTCAAGTGCCACAAACAATTACCTATCTACGTACTACTCCTGGTCGACTAGTTCAATAATTGCCATATTTGCGGCATCACCTCGGCGAGGTCCCAGTTTATAAATACGAGTATAACCCCCTGGGCGGGCAGCTGCACGCGTTCCAATTTCATCGAACAGTTTTTTAAGAACGGAGGGATCCGTCAACTCACGAGCCGCCATACGGCGTGCATGAAGATCCCCACGGCGAGCCAACGTAACGAGCTTTTCAACAATAGGCTGAATAGCTTTGGCTTTCGCTTCCGTTGTTTTTATACGATTGTGGCGAAACAGTTCGGTAGCCAAGGTTCTGAACAGCGCCTTGCGCTGGTCTTTAGACCGACCCAACTTTCGCCCCATAACATTATGTCGCATGATCGTTTCTCCTAACCGGTAAAATTACTCGTTAAAC
>JAGRBY010000815.1 GCA_020433835.1 Anaerolineae bacterium
CGTTGGGTAAAATTCTGACTGCCGTTATTTTCCCACCAGGCGATGTCATTGTCACCCGAAGCCGCGCCCAGCACATCCAGGTCGCCATCGCCATCCATATCGACGGTGGTGACGGAATGCGCTCCTTTGAAGTTGTCGATGATAGTGTGTTGGGTAAAATTCTGACTGCCGTCATTTTCCCACCAGGCGATGGTATTGGCATTATAAGCCGCGCCCAGCACATCCAAATCGCCATCGCCATCCACATCGGCGGCAGTGACGGCATAGGCTCCATCAAAGCTGCCGACAATGGTCTGCGCTTGCCAGGCATCGCCCGTGCCGGTGCCGTCCTGGCTGGTGGCGGTGAATTGCCACTGGTAGGGCGTGGCCGAGGTGGGGCCTGAACGTTTAATTTGCGAGGAGGCCACTACCCGCACCACCTCGCCAGGCTTAAATTGATTGCTTGGATCAAAGACCAACGTGCCGCCGGAGGCGTAGCTGTAGCTACCGTCATAAATGCCCGTCTGCTCGCCGCGCACGGTCAAGGTTTGGGTACTGACGGTCGTCGGGTCGAGGGCGAGCGTTAAGGTCATGGTGATGCTGCTCGTGGCCTCGACGTTGGCAGCGTTTGCTGTCGGCTCGCTGGGGGTGAGGATGGGGCTTTGGGCGTAGGCGGGCAAGGCACTCCACGCGCTCCACAGGGCCAGGGCCAGCAGGCAGATTAAGGTTAGTTTGGGTAAGTAGGATAAGTGTGATTTCATGAGGTACTCCTGGGAATGTAGCGGTCAGCTTGTTCTAGCTGGGTGTATTATTTTTTAGAGTTTCATTTTAGGGTTTCAATCAAAGCGGAGTCTCTTCAAAGTTGGAGACCGGCAGGCGGCGGTTGGTCAATAGTTTTAGCCGCGCCAGCGATGTGTTCACCTCAAGCAAAGGCAGGTCTTTGCCTGGCAAAAGAGTGAATTTCCGCAGATAGTGATGACAGCGTCATCGGAGTGTCCGTTTAGAAAGGCAAACTTATTTTTATAGCTACCCCAGTCTATTAAATTGAAGCCGGGATGTAACCTATACGACGTATAGGAAAGGTATAGTTTTTTAGGGTTATACGGGGCCATATACGGTTTTTTAGTAGAGTGTTTGCGTTTGAGCGTAGCGGGCCAGTTCGTGCCGGCTGCGGAGTTGGAGGCGCTCCAGTATTTTGCTGACGTGATATTTTACGGTCACTTCGGTAATGTGGAGCTGTCCGGCAATTTCTTTATTGGTCAGTCCTTGGGCGACCAATTCCAACACCTCATGCTGGCGGGTGGTCAGGGTCGGGCTGACGGCTTCTGCGGCGACGGCTTCATCTTCACGGTTGACAAAAGCTGACAGAACCCGTTCGGCCACCGCCGGCGAGAGGACGGTTTCGCCGTGCATAACCTGGGTGAGCAGGGTGAAAAAGTGGCGTTCGTCCAGGCTTTTGAGCAGATAACCGGCGGCCCCATTTTTGAGCGCCTCAAAAATAGTGTCGTCATCGGCGGCTACGGTCAACATCACAATTTTGATGTCGGGCAGCTCGGCCTTGATGTGGCGGGTGGCTTCTACCCCGTTGCAGCGCGGCATGTCGACATCCATCAAAATCAAATCGGGCTGAAGTTCGCGGGCCATCTCTTGCGCTGCCAGGCCATCCTGGGCTACGCCCACCACCTGGATACCTCTGACGCTCAACATATTGCGCAGCCCTTCTCGATAAAGCGGATGGTCGTCAACCACCATCAGCCGCAGGCCGCGTACAGCCTCCTCGGGGTTCGATTGCAGCGTGCGGGGCAAGCGCACGATGACCTGGACGCCTTTACCTTCGGCCGAGCGCACTTCCAGGCTGCCGCCAACGGCTTCGGCCCGTTCGCGCATAATCTCCAGGCCAAAGTGGCCCGTTTGTTTCTCGGCCAGAACTGCCTGCGTGACCAGGTCGGGGTTAAAGCCTTGGCCCTCGTCGGCAATGATTACCTGCACTTCATCGGGATGCACCGTAAAAAAGAGGCGGGCGCGGGCGACGCCGGCATGTTTGCGGACATTGGTCAGCGCTTCCTGAATAATCCGCAGCAGTTGATTTTCAACGTCTGGGGTGAGCGGATCATCGCGCAGTTCATGGGGTAAACTCAGTTGGGTTTCCAGGCCGTAGCGCTCTTTGAGTTGGGCCAGATACTGTTCTAACGCCTCAAAAAAGTTGAGCGTGGGTGGGTGGGTGGTTCGCACGCCCAGAATATATTGACGCACATCGTTATGGGCTTCAAGGGCGACTTGCATCAGTTGGGTGAGGGTGGCGGTAGCCTGCCCGGTTTGACCCTGCTTCAATAGCTCACGGGCCGTCCGAGCTTGCAGGCTAACGTAGCTCATCACCTGGCCCAGATCGTCGTGCAGTTCGCGGCCAATGCGTTCGCGCTCTTCCATGGCGGCAATGCGTTGTTCGGCCTGGCGACGGTGGGTAATGTCGCGGGCGTATTCAATCATTTGCACCACATGGCCGGCTTCATCAAAAACGGGGTAGCCATGCAGTTCAATCTGGCGGGGGTTACCTTCCCGGTCAAAATGGGTATGTTCGACCGTAACCCCTTTTTTGCTTTGCTGAACCTGCCACAACGGACAGGGGTGGTCAGCGGTGGAGCAGGGGTGGTTGCTTTGGTGCGTCAGGGCATAACAGGTGATTGGCCCCACACTATTGGCCGTATTGGCGGCTTCATTAGCCAGCGCCACCGAATAATCGGCGGTGTTGATCACATAGAAAGGATGGGGCAGGGAGTCTAAGACCGATTGCAAAAAATCAACCTGCGACCGGACCTGCTGTTCGGCCTGAGCCAATGCCTGAGTTCGCGCGGCCACTTGTGTTTCCAATTCGCGGTTGCGTTGTTGAATTTGCCGCACCCGCCAGCGGTAACCACTGTAGGCCAGGCCGATTACGCCGACTAGCACCAAACCCCTGAACCAGACGGTTTCCCACCACGGAGGCAGGATGGTTAGATGCAGGGTGGCTTCATGTTCGCTCCACAGGCCGCTGTCGTTGCTTGCCTGCACCCGAAAAACGTAATCACCCGCCGGCAGACTGGTGTAGGTGGCAAAACGGCGGTCGCTTTCTACTTCATTCCAATTATCCTCAAATCCTTCCAGTCGATACCGATAGCGATTTTTGTGCGGCGCGGCGTAGCTGAGGGCACTAAACTCAAAAGAGATAATATCTTCATTATG
>JAGRBY010000816.1 GCA_020433835.1 Anaerolineae bacterium
GGTGATGAGGACGATGACCTTTTGGCTGCTGCGTTCAAAATCGAAGCCGGTTAGCGCCGTGCGAATGGCGTCGCCGATGTTGGTTCCCTGCTTCGAGATGACGCTGGGCCGGGCGTTATCCAAAAAGGTGCGGGCTGTAGCGTAGTCGTTGGTTAAGGGAAACTGGATAAAGCTGGCTCCCGAAAAGAGCACCAGGCCGATTTCGTCGCCACCCAGGCGATCCATCAACTCCGAGATTTCCAGTTTGGCCCTGGTCAGCCGGTCGGGCTTGATGTCCTGGGCCAGCATACTGTTCGATACATCCAGCGCGACCATCACCTCGATGCCCTGCTGCTCAACTTCCTGGGTTTGGGTGCCCCACTGGGGCCGAGCCAGCGCCAGCAGCATTGCCACCAGCGCCACCAGCCACAGGCCGGTCTGCCAGCGGCGACCGCGCCAGTTGACGCTTTGGCTAATGCGCCGCACCAGATTCGGATTTCCAAGGCGGGCTACAGCCGCCTGCCGCCGCCGCTCTGCCCACCGCAAAAAGAGAAAGGTCAGCGGGATGAGGATGAGGGCGGCATAGAGATAAAATGGTTTTGCGAATTCCATCGATGGTTCCTTTCAAGAATGAAGAATGAAGAATGGAGAATGAAGAAATTGTGTTTTCGAGTCTCTGATCTCCAGTCTCCAGTCTCTGATCTCCATATCTATGGTAACTTTCGTAACAATGTATGACGCAACGCCATCTCGCCGAGGAGGAGCATGAGAGCCGGGGCCAAAGCCAGGCCGGCTAACTCACGGTAGCGGGTGAAGTTTTGTATCTCCACCTCCGATTTTTCCAGGGCGTTGATCTCGTCATAAATCTGCTTCAGGCCGTCGGTATCTTCGGCGCGGAAGTAGCGGCCACCGGTGATGTCGGCAATCTGTTGCAGCGTGGCCTCATCGAGGGCGCTTTCCTGGTAAGTCACGCGCTCGCGGCCAAAGACATCGGTTACCGGAACGGGTACTTGACCGGGCCGGCCCATGCCGATGGTGTAGACTTTGATGCCGAGCGTTTTGGCGGCTTCGGCGGCGGTTATCGGATCGATTTGGCCGGCGTTGTTGACACCATCGGTCAGCAAAATAACGACCTTGCTTTTGGCCTGCGAGTCTTTCAGCATGCTGCCCGCGTTGGCCAAGCCCATGCCAATGGCCGTGCCGTCCTCAATTTTGAGGTCGGTCGCCAGTTGCACCCGGTCGAGCAGCCGCAGCAGAACGTTGTGATCGACTGTGGGCGGGCTTTGGTTGAAGGCCGAGTTGGCAAAGACAACCAGCCCGATTTGATCGTAAGGGCGCTCTTGCACAAAGTCGCTGATGACCTGCCGGGCGGCTTCCAGACGGTTTTGCGGCTGGAAGTCGAGCGAGGCCATACTGCCGGAGATATCGACCGCCAGGGCAATATCGACGCCTTCGCCGGTGACGATTTCGCGAGCTTGGCCGGTTTGGGGCCGGGCCAAGGCGATGATGACCAGCGCGATGATGAGCAGCCGCAGCAGGGTGAGCAGTGGTCGAACAGCCAGCCGCCACGAACGGGGGCGGGGGCTACCGCTGCCGGTTAGCTTGATGTCGGCATAGCGCAGCGCCGCCGGTCGAGCCGGCCGCTTCATAAGATAGGGCCAGGCCGCAATGAGCGGCAGCAGCAGGAGCAAACTTAACAGCCAGGGTGTGGCAAATCGAAATATCATTGGATCACCTCCGCCGGACGCTGAGTCGGGCCACTGCCGAAGGATTGGGGCGTGTCGTTTTTGTTGACCGGCTCCGGCGCGGGTCGGGTTGACAGCACCAGCGTGCGGGCCTGACTGGGTAGTTGCTGGGCCATATTCAGATCGGGTTCCAACTTGGCAAACTTCACCAAATCGCTCTCGGTGAAGAGGCCGATGAATTTACGGGTGTGGTCGGTGGTGAGCGCCGATGCCGCCAGCCGCTGCTTTAGCTCAGCTGTGGTGCGATCAAAGGCCCGGATGTCGAACTGCGCTTCCAAATAGGCCCGTAGGCAGTCGGTAACCAAGCTGTAGTGCTGCTTGAACTGGCCTTGTTCGGCCAGCTTCAGCCCTTCGATGCGGGCCAGTTCGTCGAGAGCAACTTGGTGGGGCAGCCGATTGTCCACCAGCCCGCGGCCATAGCGCCAGCGGCGAAACAGCCACACGCCGACCACGGCTACCACCAGCGCCAGAGCGACACCAGCGGCAATCATCGGCCATGCAGGAGGAACATCTAGCCCCACCGGGGGCCGAATATCGTTTAGCGTGGTATCGCCTTCAGCCAAAATGGGCGTTACATTGAGGGCGACGGGCGCGGCCACCACTTCCGAGGTTTGGCCGCTGCTGTTGCTGACGGTTAGGGTTAACGGCGGTGTTTCAAATTCACCCGGTGCAAAGCGAGTAATGGTGATCGTTTGGCGGGTGGTCTGCGTGCCGTCGCCGTTATCGACCGTTTCGGTCTGCGACTGCGACCGCACTTCGACATCGCCCCAGTTTTTATCGAGTGGCGGGATGATGACGTGCGTCCCGGCCGGATGGTTGACTTCCAGCGTCAACGCTACCGGATCGCCGACGGTCATGTCCTGTTTATCGGCGGTCAGCGTCGCCGATACGGGATCGGCAGCCCCGGCCGGCAGTGCCGTCGCTAACAGGGTTACTATGGTAATGATGAAGATGAGTGCTTGTTTTCGTTTCATGAATTTCTCCTCCATAGAATTCGTGGAGTTTGTTGAGTTTATGGAGTTTATGGGTTGCTTTGTTATAATTACAAACTCGCGTTGTGGGCGAGAAGTTTTTAACACAGAGGGCACTGAGTAGACACAAAGACCACAGAGAATTTCTTTGCGTTCTCTGCGCCTTCTTTGTGAACTCTGTGGTTTGATGGTTTTATTACCGCTCACAACTGTGTTGAACAATGGCTACAACTTTAACTCCATAAACTCCACGAACTCAATACACTCTTTTGTGTTTGGCGCGTTTTTCGAAGAATAAGGTTAGCGCTTTGAGATAATCTTGATCGGTGTGGATCGATATACGGTCGACGGCGGCGTTGGCGAAAGCTTTGTTTTTGTTCGTCTCGAAGTGATCGACGTGTTGGTTGAACAACGTGCGCCACTCGCGGTCGGCGGTGTCAACCCAGAGCAGTTCGCCGGTTTCGGCGTCTTCCAGGGTGAGCAAGCCCACATTGGCGATGTC
>JAGRBY010000817.1 GCA_020433835.1 Anaerolineae bacterium
TATCGTGACATCAAACAAGAAATTTGAATCCTTTGCCCAACGTATGCAACAAGAAGGTCTCTCTGACGTCGTCGTCAAAACATTTGAATACTATTACACCCAGCTTGTAGAAGGCCAAACCGGCATGATCCCCGAAGCGGACATCGAGCCGGTTGATTCGCTGCCGGATGCCGAAACCTTCTCAGCCGCTTTATCCGAAGCCGGTCAGACCGCTTTATCCCAAACTGTTTTGATCAAACTGAACGGTGGGCTGGGTACCAGTATGGGCCTCGACAAAGCCAAATCACTGCTAACCGTCAAGAACGGCCTTTCGTTTCTTGATATCATCGCCCACCAGGCCATACACGCCAAAATCCCTTTTGTGCTAATGAACAGCTTTGTCACCCGCGACGACTCGCTGGCAGCACTCGACCAGTATGACGATCTCAAAGGCGATATTCCTCTCGATTTTGTGCAGCACAAAATTCCCAAAATAACCCAGGCCGATTTCAGCCCGGTCGAGTGGTCAACCGACCCCAACCTGGAATGGTGCCCGCCCGGTCATGGCGATATCTACACAGCGTTGGTAACCAGCACGATGCTCGATACGCTGCTGGAGGCCGGTTACAAATATGCCTTTGTCTCCAATTCCGATAACCTGGGCGCGGTGATGGACACCGCTATTTTGGGTTACTTCGCCCAAAACAATCTGCCCTTCATGATGGAAGTCGCCGACCGTACCGAGGCCGATAAGAAAGGTGGCCATCTGGCCCAACTGTCCAACGGCCAACTCATTCTGCGCGAGTCGGCCCAATGTCCACCGAACGACACCGACCATTTTCAGAATGTGAGCCGCCATAAATATTTCAACACCAACAACCTGTGGCTCAACCTGTCGGCGCTTAAAGAGGTATTGACCGCTAAAGACAATATCTTGGGCCTGCCGATGATCCGCAACAGCAAAACGGTCGATCCGCGTGACAGCAGCTCGACGCCGGTGTATCAGTTGGAAACGGCGATGGGTTCGGCTATCGGCATTTTCGAGGGGGCAGGTGCCGTTCGCGTGCCGCGCACCCGCTTCGCCCCAGTTAAGACCACCAGCGATCTGCTGGCCGTTCGCTCCGATGCCTACATCTTAACCGACGATTATCAGGTTGTCCGCAATCCTGAGCGCACCTTAGGCCAAATCGTCATCAACCTCGACTCCGATTACTACAAACTTATCGATACCATGGAAGAGCGATTTCCTTACGGCACCCCCTCGCTGATCGCCTGTGAGCGGCTCACCGTGCAGGGCGATGTTAAGTTCGGCCCGAATGTTACGCTCAGGGACAAGGTTCACATCACCAATGAGGCCGATGAACAACGTGAAGTAGAGGCCAATGCCGTCATAGAAGGAGACAAAAGTTTATAACGCGATAAGCAGACTTCGCCCCCAAGAATAAACACAGAGTGCGCAGAGAAAGAACAAAGCTCACGCAGAAACTTATCCACATGTTCCTCCAGTTATCCACAGTTTTCGTCAAAACTGTGGATAAACGCATACATATCTGGGGACAACTGTGGATAGTTAAAGTTTTCTCAAACTGTCTTTTGAGAATTGTCACCTGACTCAGCGCTCTCTGTGGTAAAATCTTTACAATACAACGTCTCACACCGCAACCTTGTTTTTCAGCATCAATAAAATCTCATAATTTTCACAGCACTGTTGCTGACGAAAGGAGTCCACCAATGATTGTTGGCATACCGAAAGAAATAAAAGATAACGAGTATCGGGTCTCGATGACCCCGACCGGCGTTCATCAGTTGGTGAGCCAGGGCCATACCGTTTTGGTCGAGAGCGGCGCGGGCGATGGCAGCCGATTTCCGGATAAGCACTATGCCAAAGCCGGAGCCACCCTTGTTTCTGCGGATGAAGCCTGGAACCGGGCCAACTTGGTCGTTAAGGTCAAAGAGCCGCTGCCGGCCGAATATCCTTATCTACGCCCCGATTTGGTGCTGTTCACCTACCTCCACTTAGCCGCCGATGAGCATCTGACGCGGGCGATGATGGAGAGTGGCGTCACCGGCATCGCCTACGAAACCGTCGAACTGCCCAATGGCACGCTACCCCTGCTAACCCCCATGAGCGAAGTTGCCGGACGTATGTCTATTCAAATCGGAGCGCACTATCTGGAGCGGCACGAAGGCGGTCGCGGCAAGCTGCTGGGCGGCATCCCCGGCGTGCGACCGGCTAACGTCATCATATTGGGCGGAGGAGTGGTCGGCACGCACGCAGCTCAGATTGCTTTAGGGATGGGTGCCCACGTCACGTTGATGGACATCAACCTGGATCGGCTTCGCACCTTGAGCGAAACGCTGCACGGCAACTTCACCACCTGGTTCTCCAACCCGATTGACGTCGGGCGCGGCGTTCGACGGGCTGATCTGGTCATCGGTGCGGTACTGGTCAAAGGGGCCAAAGCGCCACAGTTGGTTACGCGCGAGATGGTCTCGAAAATGAAGCCGGGCAGCGTCGTTATCGATGTGGCGGTCGATCAAGGCGGCTGTATCGAAACCTCCCACCCCACCACCCATTCAGACCCGACCTTTACGGTTGACGGCGTTCTCCACTATTGTGTGGCCAATATGCCGGGCGCTGTGCCACGCACCAGCACGTATGGCCTGGCCAACGCCACACTGCCATATGTGCTTCAGCTCGCTAACCGGGGATTTGCAGCGGCGGTTGCACAGAATCAAACGTTGGCTTTGGGAGTCAACCTATATAATGGTAAAATCACCTATCAAGCAGTGGCAGATGCCTTTGATCTGCCCTATAATCCCTTAAATTTTCATCATTGATAAGCGAGTAACTATATGCGGTCATTTATTTCAAATCGAGTCCAACAAATTCCCCCCTCCGGCATTCGCCGCTTTTTTGATATTGCGGCTACGATGGACAACGTCATTTCGTTGGGCATTGGCGAACCGGATTTTGTCACCCCTAAGTCTATTCTAGAGGCCGGGATGGCATCGCTAGAGGCCGGACACACCCACTACACCTCTAACAGTGGCACCAGCGAACTGCGGGCCGGTATTTCAAAACACCTCAATAAACTCTATGGTGTCGAGTACGATCCGGCTTTGGAGATTTTGGTGACCGTCGGCGTGTCTGAGGCCATGTATCTGGCGATGACGACTATCCTCAACCCCGGCGATGAAGTGATTGTGCCACAACC
>JAGRBY010000818.1 GCA_020433835.1 Anaerolineae bacterium
GTTGATAAGTTGAACGTTACTTCAAATTTTTTGTAGCGTGGCACCTGATTATTAGAATAATCGGTCAAATTCGTTGTTATCGAATCAATTAAGGGGCCAGTCGCATCACTCGAATTCGGCTGTTTAAAAATCAAGGGTAAAAAAACAGCCGGATCAGGTACCTCCTGAGCTGGAACAGGCTGGGGTAAGCATATTAAAACAACCAAGGCAATAAATAATTGAAGCAAAGTAAATTTCTTCCATTTCATTGAATTCGTATTGTAGTTCATTATACACCATTCATAATTAGAACCTAGTCATTTTAAGATTTCTCAGTTTCACATAACCGAATAACCATTCCCGACCATTCAAACAGTGATTAGCGATAAAATTTATCTGGGGCGTCAACACAACGATATTTTTGTTTCAATTATTTGTTAGTGAAAACGGGATATAGGTTTTTTGAGCGTTCACCAATAAATTAATATTGCTGCTTCTCACAATATCATCACCGATCGCGATAATGGGAAATGTATACCATAGACCAGAGGTGAGAGAATCTTTATCGTGAAGGTCTGTCACCATCATCGTTGCTTGTCCGGGAGGAACAATATTTTGAGTGTTGAGACTCACCTGTACATCGCCTGAAGGACTAGAAGCATTAAGCGAAATTGTTTTGGTGAAGCCGCCGGTTGGCATAATTTTGATATCGAAGCTGGCGCTCTCGCCCGTATCAATCGATTGATTTGAAGGCGCAATATCTAATTTGAAACCGTACCCCGGATTTTTTAGGATAGCAACCAGATTTTGGATATAGAAAAGATCGCCAGTTTCAAATGCAGGGGAGTCGATATATTTCATCAGTTGTTCGGCCGGTTCTTGAAGAATATATGCTTTCGCCTGAAACATAGCCGGATGGGTGTAAAGATTGTCACTACTAAACTCACCCTGCGTGGCCTCATATCTTGTAGCAACCCAATAGGGGGCTACCCAATTGTATTCATCAACGGCTGTCTCTACCTTATTAAGAGCGTTATTGTGTAGATAATCTCCCAATTCAGGTGTCATATTTATAAAATTTCTGGCGACGTTAAAACTTCTATTGTAGATTTTTCCCTCTTCACTTTTATCACCAACCCAGGGTTGATCCTTTCTGAAATCGTTGGAGCGTAAAGCGAGAAGCCGGTTAAGTTCGGTTTCAATCGTTGCCCTCAAAGAAGCATCACTACCGGTTTTATTAGCCAGTTCTTGTAAATTAAGAAATCCGGTATACCCTGCGATAAAGGCGTTATGTATCCACGGCTTATCGTGCAATGTTTCATCATCTGGGGCAGCAGTTTGCAGTTTACTTTTGGCTTTGCTGTAGATGTTATCAAGTTTAGCTTGATCATTTTGATAAAATGTATCAGCGAAGAGCCACATAGCATAAATATTATGTTGGGGATAGCTCCAAGGCCACCCATACACCACTTGAGTACTCGCCTTATGGCCTTGAATATCCAAAGCCACTTCAGGGGGGAGCGGCATCCAAGCTCTAGTTTGCAATTGTCCAAAAGCATTAATGTTGTTTAAATCATAGGTTGTAGGTTTGTCTATCC
Organism: Anaerolineae bacterium; assembly: GCA_020433835.1. The sequence continues at coordinate 1,578 of JAGRBY010000818.1, forward strand.
AAAAACCGGTTCTGGCATACAGATTATCTTCAAAATATCTTTTATAATGCTGTTTAATGTACTTTTCCAGATCAACTTTAATATTATCTGAAACGTAGGGATAGGCTTGAGTCAAGGTGTACAAGGTATCTCCCGGATTTTCAAAGTAATTTCCTAATTCTGTATGACCTAGAGTGCCGTTGTAGTAACCGGGGGATAAATGTCCCGTTTGAAGCATTTTAGAAATCTCCCGATCGAGCTTGGTCTGAATGTCATCTAAATTGAGTACAGGGGGCAAATCTTGATCAGGTGCGTTAATTCTGAGTAACGGTTTAGCTATATTTGGGTACTCCTGCTTGATATTGGCCTCATATTGCTCAGGGGTTTCATTCTGGGCCATCTGTCTAAGGGAGGTAGCATTAGACCCAAAAGCAATAATGGCGTTGCTTCGATGGACAAAAAGCCTGCCCTTGTAAGGAATTAACGGATTTTGAATTGTATGATTATGATAAATACCATTAATCGTGCCATAATTTCCAAACAGCCGGGGGTACGCTAACCACATACTTGAATCCCACCACATTTCATCATAACCTGGGGCTAGAGACTTTTGATATGACTCAATATCCCCCCAATCAAGTTTCACCGACTCCAAAGTTTTATGATAATTCCAGAATGATCCTCCATCTCCGGTTTCTAAGTTACTCCAACTTCCTGTCCTATCACAACACAGGTTCGAATAAAGTATGGATCCACCAGCTGAATTGGCAAATGGTTCATCAACAGCATTGGTATCCCCAACTGGAAAAACGTATTGGGTGCCAAATTGCCATCCCGTTAGTCTGGCCCTAGAAATCCCCCAATCCGCTTCGTATTGATAGAAATTCTGAGCATATAGAACATCTCTTATTTGACCATTAATCCCTTGCGGAATAACCAGAGGAGGGTATCTATTTCCGGATTTTGTGCCAACAAACATAAAGGGAGCATACTCCGGACGACCATCATTATCAGAGTCAAATGTATATTCAGCACCATTTGAGATATTTAAAGCAATGACGCCTCGTCGCCAAGGCTTATTTGTAGAACGATTTACTTTCGCTTGTCCATCGTCCTCCAAATATTCGGTCACTTTAGAGGCGTCGACAACACTTTTTCCATTTCCCCAACTCCATTGAATCCCCGTCGAATCTCCTACCCCACCAGAGGTAAAACTAGGCCCTAACTTCGCCGAATCAGGTTCGCCTTGGTGAAATACATCATCGCGCTGTAGCGTTTTCACAAAATCACTGCCATATTGGAAATTGTACATTTGAGCATAGTAAGGATCATTTTGGGCAATGACATCTGAAACACTTTCAACTCCAGGATCACCTTCTGAAACATAAGCGGGAGCGCTTGAAAAAATAACATAATCACCATAAACTACCGGCCACCAAGCCTGATAACCATCTCCCGGCATTTTGTCCGATTTCCATAAAAGATCCCCATTACTAGCATCTAACGCATAGCCGTAATTATCGTTAGCTGCAAAAAACACTTTGCCATCTTTATAGGCTGCTGAATAGAGAATAGGGCCCAACGGTTGTGATGATTTTGAAGGATATTGCCAGATCAAACTGCCGTTATCTTTGTTA